>NZ_JASERH010000110.1:0-87712 GCF_030766975.1 Streptomyces sp. KL116D
CGGGACAGGGCGAGCGCGGTGCGGCGCTCGTCCGGGGAGAGGTAGCGGTTGCGGGAGGACAGGGCCAGGCCGTCGGGCTCGCGGACCGTGGGCACGGCGCCGATCTCCACGTCGAAGTTCAGATCGCGCACCATGCGGCGGATCAGGGCGAGTTGCTGCGCGTCCTTCTGGCCGAAGAGGGCCACGTCCGCGCGCGTGAGGTGCAGCAGCTTGGCGACGACGGTGAGCATGCCGTCGAAGTGGCCGGGGCGCACGGCGCCTTCGAGGCGCTCGCCCATCGGTCCTGCCGTGATGCGGACCTGGGGCTGTCCGCCGGGGTAGACCTCGTCGACGGACGGCGCGAACACGACGTCCGCGCCCGCCTGTTCGGCGATCTTGACGTCGGCTTCCAGGGTGCGCGGGTAGCGGTCGAGGTCCTCGCCCGCGCCGAACTGGAGCGGGTTCACGAAGACCGTGACGACGACCTCGCCGTCGTCGCCCGCGCGCTCGCGGGCCGTACGGATCAGGGTGGCGTGGCCGTCGTGCAGGGCGCCCATCGTCATGACGACGACGCGCTGCCCGGCACGCGTGCGGGCCCGCAGTTCCTCGCCCTCGTGGAGCAGCGTGGTGCTCATCGGGTCTCCTCCGAACCGGTCGCGAGGACACCGAGGAGGTCCTCGGCGAGCTCCGGCTTCAGCAGCCCGTGCGCGAGGGCGCGGTCGGCGGTCGCGCGGGCCATCGCGAGGTAGCCGGCGACGGTCTGCGGGGCGTGCTTGCGCAGCTCGGAGACGTGCGCGGCGACGGTGCCCGCGTCACCGCGCGCGACCGGTCCGGTGAGCGCCGCGTCGCCGGACCTGAGCGCGTTGTCGAGGGCCGCGCCGAGCAGCGGGCCGAGCATCCGGTCGGGGGCGGCGACGCCCGCGTCCCGGAGCAGTTCCATGGCTTCGGCGACCAGCGTGACCAGGTGGTTCGCGCCGAGCGCGAGGGCCGCGTGGTAGAGCGCCCGGTTCTCCTCGGCGATCCACTCGGGCTCGCCGCCCATCTCGATGACCAGGGCCTCGGCGGCGAGCCGCAGCTCCTCGGGCGCGGTCACCCCGAAGGAGCAGCCGGCCAGCCGCTGGACGTCCACGGGCGTGCCGGTGAACGTCATGGCGGGGTGCAGCGCGAGCGGCAGGGCGCCCGCGCGCAGGGCCGGGTCGAGCACCTTGGTGCCGAACCGCCCCGAGGTGTGCACGAGCAGCTGCCCAGGCCGGATCGAGCCGGTCTCGACGAAGCCCTCGACGAGGCCGGGCAGGACGTCGTCGGGGACGGTGAGCAGCACCAGATCGGCCCGGGCGAGGACCTCGGCGGGCGTCACGAGGGGGACGTCGGGCAGCATGGTGGCGGCCCGCCGCACGGAGCTGTCGGAGACTCCGGAGACGGCGACCGGACGGTGCCCGGCCAGCTGCAGGGACGCGGCGAGCGCGGGGCCCACCCGGCCCGCTCCGACGACGCCCACGGTGAGGCGTGCGGGGCGGTCCTTGGGGTCGATGGGTTCGGATCGCGGGTTCGGAGGTGTCACGAGGCGATGGCCTTCCGTTCCAGTCCGCTCGGGGTACCGGACGATTTCTCGTCATGTTAACGCTATCTGCCCGGGCGGGCCTCGGCCGTCCACAGGCTGTGGGCAAGAGCACGCGGGTGCGACATGATCCGAGGATGAGCGGAACGTACGGACCCGAGGAAGACACCGAGGAAGCCAGGGAGGCCGCGCGACGGCTCGCGGCCTGGCGGGGAGCGGAGCGTTCGCTGGCGCACCGGCCGCAGCAGCCGACGCTGGGCGAGCGGCTCACGGAGCTCGCCCGGGCGGCGCGGGAGGTGGCCGACCCGGAGGCCGACATCGACCTCTACGGGGACGGCATCGTCGCCGGCCTGGAGGCGAAGGTCGCCGCTCTGCTCGGCAAGGAGGAGGCCGCGTTCTTCCCGACCGGCACGATGGCCCAGCAGGTCGCGCTGCGCTGCTGGGCGGGCCGCACCGGCAACCCCACGGTGGCGCTGCACCCGCTGGCCCACCCGGAGGTGCACGAGCGGGAGGCGCTGACCACGGTGTCCGGGCTGCGCACGGTGCACCCGACGACCGAGCCGCGCCTGCCCACGGCCGACGAGGTGCACGGCCTGGACGAGCCGTTCGGCACGCTGATGCTCGAACTGCCGCTCAGGGACGCCGGTTTCGTGCTCCCCACGTGGGAGGAGCTGGAGGAGGTCTGCGAGGCGGCACGCGC
The DNA here is from genome assembly GCF_030766975.1 of Streptomyces sp. KL116D. NCBI lineage: Bacteria > Bacillati > Actinomycetota > Actinomycetes > Kitasatosporales > Streptomycetaceae > Streptomyces > Streptomyces sp. KL116D. The sequence goes on from NZ_JASERH010000110.1 coordinate 2,238, forward strand.
GCGTGACGCCGTGGTGCACTTCGACGGGGCCCGGCTGTGGGAGTGCACCACGCACTTCGGCCGTCCGCTGGACGAGATCGCGGCGCTCGCCGACAGCGTCTACGTGTCGTTCTACAAGTCGCTCGGCGGCATCAGCGGCGCCGTGCTCGCGGGCCCGCGGACGCTGGTCGAGGAGGCGCGGGCCTGGCGGCACCGGTACGGCGGGCAGGTCTTCCAGCAGTTCCCCGCGGCGATCGCGGCGCTGTCGGGTCTGGAGCGGGAGCTGCCGCGGCTGCCGGAGTACGTGGCGCACGCGCGCGTGGTCGCGCAGGCGCTGCGGGAGGGCTTCGCGCAGAGCGGGGCGCCGTGGTTCCGGGTGCATCCCGAGGTGCCGCACACCCACCAGTTCCAGGTGTGGCTGCCCCATGACGCCGGGGCGCTGACGCGCGCGGCGGTCGAGCAGGCGGAGGAGACGAAGACGTCGCTGTTCGGACGCTGGTCCGCGGGTGGCCCGCCGGGCCTCGCGGTCACCGAGGTCACCGTCGCGGGCCCCGGCCTGAGCTGGAGTGCCGACGACGTCCGCGCGGCCGTCGCGGACTTCGTACGGCGTCTGGCCTGACGCCCGCGATCAGCAACCGGCGGCGTGGCCGCGGTGGCCGGAGAAGCGGCGGGCCAGGGCCGCGCGGATCCGGCCGCGCGCCGGGCGGCCGGCCAGGACCGCCTCGAAGCGGCGGTGGTCGCGCAGCTCGCGGACGGCGGCCCAGTCGTGCAGGCCGGGGGCGGGGCCGGGGGTCTCGCCGCGCTGTGCGGCCCGGTAGACGTCGAGGGCGTACTGCTGGTTGACGGTCATGGCGACCACCTCGCTCATCATCTCGATTGTCGCGCTACGCCCCGGAACATGCCGTTCTGTGACGCTTCGGGGCCGATGACACGAGGTTGCGCCCGGCGCCGCGCCCCGGTCACGTCGATTGACGCGAGCCGTCAATCGACGACCGGGCTGTCGGTGGGGGCGTGCACCATGGGGTCATGAGCGTGAGCATCGACATCACGGGCCTGCCGCCCGAGCGCATCCGCGTCGTGCCCTCGCCCCTGGCCGAGCTCGGCATGGCGCTGCACGCACTGTCCGAGCCCGCGCACCACCCGGGGCTGCAGGGGTGGACGACGAGCGTGTCCACGCGCCTGGACGCCTGCCTGGCGGACCGGTTGTGCGAGGCGGACTTCCTGTGGCGGACGACGTTCTCGGACGTGTTCACGCCGTCCGCCGGGATGCCGGGTCGGCGCACCCCGCCCGGCGCCACGCTCCCCGAGGAGCTCGATCTGCTGGACAAGCTCTCCGACGAGCAGTTCGTGGACGCCGCCCTGGAGTTCACCTGCCAGTCCACGTACGCGGGCCGCACGGTGAACCGGCTGGACGACCCGCGGGCCAGGGAGCGCGCACTCGACCTCGCGGCCACCCGCGGGGTGCAGCAGGTCCGCTTCACCAAGCGGCTGCTGGACGATCCGCCCGCCATCAGGGCCTGGCTGCGCGAGCTGCTGCAGGAGTGCGAGGAGGCGTTCTTCGCGGACGTGTGGGCGCGCGTGCAGCACCAGTTGGCGGCGGACGCGCGGCACAAGACGGAGCTGCTGCGCCGCAAGGGCCTGCGGGAGGCCCTCGCGTCGGTCTCCGCGTCGGTCGCGCTGGACGAGGCGGGCCGCACCGTCACCGTCGACAAGCTCACCGAAGGACACACGGCGACGGGCGACGGCGCGCTCACCTTCGTGCCGACCAGCCTCGGCTGGCCCCACCTGTGGGTGCTGCACCGGGAGGGCTGGCAGCCGTCGATCATGTACCCGGTGTCGTCGCCCGGCCTCGCCGCGCCGCCGTCGGTCGAGGAGCTGACGCTGCGGATGTCGGCCCTGGCCCACCCGGTGCGGATGCGGCTGTGCCGTCATCTGGCCCGGGGCGCGTACACGACGAGCGAGCTGTCCGACGCGCACGGCATGTCGGCGCCGGAGATATCCCGGCACCTGTCGGTGCTGAAGAAGGCGGGGCTGATCACGACGCGGCGGCACGGGCGGTACGTGCAGCACCAGTTGGACCTGTCGGTGGTGTCGCGGCTCGGCGGCGACTTCATCGAAGGGGTGCTGCGCTAGCACCCGCGCCGGGCGGGGCGGGGCGGGGCGGATCAGTTCTGGCCGCCGCCGGCCCGGACGAGTCCCGTCTCGTAGGCGAGGACGACGACCTGGACCCGGTCCCGGAGGTCGAGCTTCGTGAGGATGCGGCCCACGTGCGTCTTCACCGTCGCCTCGGACAGCACCAGGCGCGCCGCGATCTCCCCGTTCGACAGGCCCTGCGCGACCAGGATCATGACCTCGCGCTCGCGCTCCGTGAGCCGCTCCAGCTGCTTGTGCTGCGGCTCCTTGGAGCTGCTGGGCAGCATCGGCGCGAACCGGTCGAGCAGCCGCCGCGTGGTGGACGGCGCGACCACCGCGTCACCGCTGTGCACGGCACGGATCGCGGTGAGCAGTTCGCCGGGCGGCACGTCCTTGAGCATGAACCCGGAGGCGCCCGCCTTCAGCCCCGAGAACGCGTACTCGTCGAGGTCGAACGTCGTCAGGATGAGGACCTTCGGCGGATTCGGGTCCGCGCAGATCCGCCGCGTCGTCTCCACGCCGTCCAGCTTCGGCATGCGGACGTCCATCAGGACCACGTCGACGGCCGTGGAGCGCAGCACCTCGATCGCCTCGACACCGTCGCCCGCCTCGGCGACGACCTCCATGTCCGGCTGGGCGGCGAGCACCATCCGGAAACCGGTGCGCAGCAGCACCTGGTCGTCGACGAGCATCACCTTGATCGACATCGGGCGGGTCCTCACATCTGGTGGGCGGCGGGTACCGGCAGGTGCACCGGTACGTGTCAGTGGGCGGGCTTGAGGGGCAGCAGGGCGCTGATGCGGAATCCACCGCCGGGGCGCGGGCCCGCGTCCAGCGTGCCGCCGACCATACCGACGCGCTCGCGCATCCCGATGAGGCCGTGGCCGCGGCCGTCCGCGCCCCCGTCCTCGTACAGCTCGTGCGGGGCGCCCTTGCCGTCGTCCTCGACGAGCAGGCCGAGGCCGTCGTCGAAGTAGACGAGGCGGACGCTGGCGCCCGCGTTCGGGCCGCCGTGCTTGCGGGTGTTGGTGAGGGCCTCCTGGACGATGCGGTACGCGGTCAGCTCGACGCCGCTGGGCAGCGGGCGGGGGGTGCCCTCGACCTTGAAGTCGACCGGGAGGCCCGCGGTGCGCACCTGCTCGACGAGGTCCTCGATCTGGTCCACGTCGGGCTGCGGGACGTACTCGCCGCCCTCCTCGTGCTCGCCGGTGCGCAGCACGCCGAGCAGCCGGCGCATCTCCGCGAGGGCCTGCCGGCCGGTGCCCGAGATGGTCTCCAGGGCCTTCTTGGCCTGGTCGGGCGCCTGGTCGAGGACGTAGGCGGCGCCGTCGGCCTGCACCACCATCACCGACACGTTGTGCGCGACGACGTCGTGCAGCTCGCGGGCGATCCGGGCCCGCTCCGCCGCGACCGCGACCTTCGACTGGGCCTCGCGCTCCCGCTCCAGACGGTTCGCCCGCTCCTCCAGCTGCGCCAGGTAGGCGCGGCGGGTGCGCAGCGAGTCGCCGAGCACCCAGGCGAGGGCGAACGGCACCATCGTGAAGACCGCGACCGCCAGCTGCCCCAGCGGACTGCCGTGCTCCTCGGGCCAGCGCAGCTGCGCCAGCGGCGCCGCGCACAGGCCCGCGCCGAGGGCGAGCCGGGACGACCAGCGGGCCCCGTCCGCCGCGCAGGTGTAGACGATCACCAGCATCGCGAAGTTCGACGGGTTGGTCTCCGCGTCGAGGACCAGCTGCGCCAGGCCCGTGACCACGGCGAGGACCAGCATCCGCTCGGGCATCCGGCGGCGCAGGGTGACGACGACGCTGAGCAGCGCCGCGCAGCCGAGCGCCGCGGCCGCGTTCCCGCGCGGCGGGCCCGTACCGGTCACGCCCACCACGGACATCCCGAACAGGATCACGGCCCAGAAGCCGTCGACCCATGTCGGGTGTCTGCGGAGGAAGTCGTAAACGCGCTGCACGTAACCCAGAGTAGGGAAGCGTGCAGCGTGCAGGGGTCAACCGGAGGACCGATCCGCGCCCGGCGCGCGTACTCCCCAAGGTGGAGGCGCGTGCGCCCCCTGCGCATAGCCTTCGGGTGTGCAGAACGTACGGCAGGACGACGGGCGCGGGTGGCGCGAGGCCACGGAGGAGGCGCTGTACGGGCCCGCCGGCTTCTATCGCGGGGCCCTGGGCCCGGCGGGTCCTGCCGGGCATTTCCGCACGTCGGTGCATGCGTCGACGCTGTTCGCCGGGGCCGTGGCGGAGCTGTTGCGCCGGGTCGACGCGGCACTGGGCGAGCCCGCGGAGCTGGCGTTCGTGGACATGGCGGCGGGGCGCGGCGAGCTGGTTTCCCGCGTCCTTCAGGTGCTGCCGGAGAAAACCGCGGTACGCGTGCGTGCCTGTGCGGTCGAGAAGGCGGACCGCCCCGCCGATCTGGACCACCGGATCGAGTGGCGGGCCGAGCCGCCCGCCGGTGTGACGGGCCTGCTCTTCGCCAACGAATGGCTGGACAACGTGCCCCTGGACGTCGTCGAGATCGACGCGGACGGGGTGCCCCGCCGCGTCCTCGTCCGGGACGACGGCACGGAGACCCTCGACGCCGCGCCGCTGGACGCCGCGCACCTGCGCTGGCTGGACGCCTGGTGGCCGCTGCCGCCCGAGCCGGGGCTGCGCGCCGAGGTCGGGAGCCCGCGCGACGAGGCGTGGGCGGCGGCCGTGGGCACCCTGGAGCGCGGCCTCGCGGTCGCCGTGGACTACGCCCACGGCCGCGCCGCCCGGCCGCCCTTCGGCACGCTGACGGGTTTCCGGGAGGGCCGGGAGACGGCTCCCGTGCCGGACGGCTCCTGCGACATCACGGCGCACGTGGCGCTCGACGCGTGCGCGGTGACGGCCGGGGCCCGGGTCGTCGCGCAGCGCACCGCCCTGAACGCCCTCGGGGTGGCCGCTGAGCGCCCGTCGCTGGCCCTCGCCTCCCAGGACCCGGCGGCGTACGTCCGGGCCCTCACACGGGCGGGAGAGGCCGCGGAGCTGACGGCGCGCGGCGGTCTCGGCGACTTCGGCTGGCTGGTCGAGCCGGTGGGCCTGCCCGCCGGGGCGCTACTTGTCGATGTCGCCGACCACGAAGAACAGTGACCCGAGGATCGCCACCATGTCGGCGACCAGCGTCCCCGGCAGCAGTTCGGTCAGCGCCTGGATGTTGTTGTAGGACGCGGAGCGCAGCTTGAGGCGGTACGGCGTCTTCTCGCCCTTGCTGACGAGGTAGTAGCCGTTGATGCCGAGCGGGTTCTCCGTCCACGCGTACGTGTGTCCCTCGGGCGCCTTGAGGACCTTGGGCAGGCGCTGGTTGACCGGTCCGGGCGGCAGGTCGGCGAGGCGGTCGAGGCAGGCGTCGGCCAGGTCGAGCGCGTTGTGGCTCTGCTCCAGGAGGCATTCGAAGCGGGCCAGGCAGTCGCCTTCCTGCCGCGTGACGACCTTGAGGGTGTCCCGCAGCTCTCCGTAGGCGAGGTACGGCTCGTCGCGCCGCAGGTCGAAGTCGACGCCGGAGGCGCGGGCGATCGGACCGCTCACCCCGTAGGCGTGCGCGGCCTCGGCCGACAGCACACCGACACCGCGCGTGCGGCCCCGGAAGATCTCGTTGCCGAGGACGAGGCGGTCGTAGACGTCCATGCGCGACCGCACGTCCGCGACCGCGGCCCGCGCGCGCGTGGTCCACCCCAGCGGCAGGTCCTCCTTGAGGCCGCCGACCCGGTTGAACATGTAGTGCATGCGCCCGCCGGAGACCTCCTCCATGACGGTCTGGAGTTCCTCGCGCTCCCGGAAGGCGTGGAAGACCGGAGTGATTCCGCCCAGTTCGAGTGGGTACGAACCCAGGAACATCAGATGGTTGAGCACCCGGTTCAGCTCCGCGAGCAGCGTCCTCAGCCAGACGGCGCGCTCGGGGACCTCCATGCCCAGCATCCGCTCGACGGCGAGCACGACGCCCAGTTCGTTCGAGAAGGCGGAGAGCCAGTCGTGGCGGTTGGCGAGCATCACGATCTGCCGGTAGTCCCGGGCCTCGAAGAGCTTCTCCGCACCGCGGTGCATGTAGCCGATCACCGGCTCCGCGTGCTGGATCCGCTCGCCGTCGAGCACGAGACGCAGGCGCAGCACACCATGGGTGGACGGATGCTGCGGACCGATGTTGAGCACCATGTCGGTGCTCTCCGCGGCACCACCGATGCCGACCGTGGCCTGAGTCGTGGGCGTCATGCCGACAGTGTCTCCTACGTAGGGTGGACCCATGGAAGACGGGGCAGCAGGCGCGACGGGGACTTCGGGCATCGCGGACACATCTCCCGAGCCGCCTCCCGGGATACGGGCCGGGACGTCTGCCGGGACGCCTGCCGGGATACCGGCCGGGGCACCTTCCTGGGCGTCCCCCGAGGCCGAACCCGCGTGGACGGGCCTGCCGCCGGGCCTGCTGAAACTGCGCCGCCTGCTGCTGGTGCTGTGGCTGGTGCCGCTGGCGGTGGCGGTCGGCGTGCTGCTCCAGATCCTCGCGGGGCCCGCCTGGGCCGCGTTCGCCCTGATCCCGCTGGCGCTGCTGCTGTGGGGCTGGCCGATGCTCGGCCGCAACTGGCGCTCGTGGCGGTACGCGGAGCGGGCCGACGACCTGCTGCTCAGCCGCGGCGTGCTGTGGCACGAAGAAACGATCGTGCCGTACGGGCGCATGCAGCTGGTCGAGGTGACGTCGGGCCCGCTGGAGCGGAAGTTCGGCCTGGCCAGCCTGCAACTGCACACCGCGGCCGCCGCCACCGACGCCACCATCCCCGGCCTCGCCCCCGCCGAGGCCGAGCGGCTGCGGGACCGCCTCACCGAGCTCGGCGAGGCCCGATCGGCCGGCCTGTGACGGCCTCCCGCGTCCACGAGGACGTCATGAGCCAGGAACCCGGACCCCCCGAGGACACCACGGGCCTGCGCGAGCGGCGCCTGCACCCCGTCACCCCGCTGCGCCGCGCCTGGGCGCCGATAGCCATCCTGCTCGGCTGGGCCGTCCACGACATGGACCAGGCACAGCGCCAGCTCGCCCAGCTCACCGCCACCACCCTGGCCATCGGCCTCGGCGTACTGGTCCCCGCGGCCGCCCTCTACGGCTTCCTCACCTGGTGGTTCACGCACTTCGCGGTGACCGACACCGAACTGCGCATCCGTACGGGTCTGTTGTTCCGCCGCACCGCCCACATCCGCCTCGAACGCCTCCAGGCCGTCGACGTCACCCAGCCGCTCCTCGCCCGCTTCGTCGGCGTCGCCAAGCTGAAACTCGACGTGGTGGGCGCCGACAAGAAGGACGAGCTCGCCTACCTGGGCGAGAAGGAGGCCCGCGACCTGCGGGCCGAACTCCTCGCCCGCGCCGCCGGGTTCGCGCCCGAGTCGGCGCGCGAGGTGGGCGAGGCCCCGGCGCAGCAGGTCCTGCGCACCCCGCCGCGGATGCTCGCGGTCGCCCTGCTGCTGACCGGCACCCCGTGGGCGATGCTCCTCGCGGCGGTCGCCGTGCCGGGCTTCCTGTGGTTCGCCACCCACAACCTGTGGACGGTGATCGCGGTCGGAGTGCCGCTGTTCGGCGGGGCGTTCACCAACAGCGCGGGCCGGTTCATCAAGGAGTACGACTGGACGGTCGGCGAGTCCCCCGACGGGCTGCGCATCGACCACGGCCTGCTCGACCGGGTCCACGAGACGGTGCCGCCGGGCCGCGTGCAGACCGTGCGGATCGTCGAACCGCTGCTGTGGCGGCGCCACGGCTGGGTCCGGGTGGAGCTGCACGTGGCGGGCTCCGCCAACTCCGTACTGGTGCCCGTGGCGCCGCGCGAGCACGCCGAGGACGTCGTCGCGCGGGTCCTGCCCGGGGTCGCCGTGCCGAAGCCGGCCGACTTCACCGCGGCGCCGCGGCGCGCCCGGTGGTGCGTGCCGTTCTGGTGGCGGGCCTACGGAGTGGCGGTCACCGAGACCGCGTTCGCCGCGCGCCACGGGCTGCTGCAGCGCTGCCTCTCGGTCGTCCCGCACGCCAAGGTGCAGAGCGTGCGCGTCACGCAGGGCCCCTGGGAGCGCTTCTGGCGGGTCGCCGACCTGCACCTCGACACGGGCGCCAACAAGACGGTCACCGCCCGCCTCAGGGACGCCCAGGAGGCCGCGGAGCTGCTGCGCGGCCAGGCCGACCGGTCCCGGACGGGGCGCAGGGACGCGCGGCCCGACCGGTGGATGGCGGGCCCACGGCAAAAGGCGCCCCACGGCGAGTAGGGCGCCCTTCGTGCACGGTGGCGATCAGGCCTGCAGCGCGGACCTCAGGACGCCCACGTCGATCTGCTCGGTCTCGTCGTGCGCGGTCAGGTCGATGACCTGCTTCTCGGCCTTCTCGGCCTCCTCGGACCCGACGCCGGCCTGCTCGGCCTCGGCATCGGCCTGCTCGGCCTTCTCCGCAACCACCTCGGCGGTCTCGGTCTCGGTCTCGGCGTCGGCCTGCTCCGTGGCGTCGTCGGCCTTCACCGCGGCCACATCGGCGGTCTCCGCCGCCACGTCGGCGGCGAGCTCCTCACCGACGACGTCGGCGAGGTCCCGCTCGGCGGCGGAACGCTCCTGCTCCTCGGCGGAGCCGCCCGTGCCGAAGAAGTCGAAGGCGCCCTGCGGCATCTTCCGCACCGGCGCCGCGGGCACCACGGCCGCGGCGGCCGGCACCGTGAAGTGACCGGACGCCGCGCGGGGCTTCCCCTGCGAATCGGCCTCCTCCGCGGCGGCGGCAGCGGGCCGAGCCAGGCGGTCGAGTGCGGCATTGGCCCGCAGGTACAGCGTCGGGGTGAGCCGGCGGCCCGGCCCCGGCGGTTCGGCCGGGGGCAGCGCCTTCGCGGGGGCGGCCGCCTCTATCGCGAGCCGGCGCCGGCCCTCCAGCGCGCTCGCCCGCTCGGTCTCCGCGTTCGCGTACCGGCGCAGCAGCGCCGCGTGCTCGTTGCGCAGCGCCGCCAGCTCGGAACGCTTGGCGCGCAGCTTGCCCTCCAGGCGGGTGCGCAGCTCGCGCGACTCCTCGAGGTCGCCCTCCAGCTCGGCCACGGCCTCCTCGTGCCGCCAGCGCTCGCTCGCGGCGCCGCGGGTCAGATCGGCGACCTGCTTGCCGGCGAGCCGGTCCCAGCGGCGCATCACGACGGCGCCGATCACGGCGGCCGCCGCCGCGGCGGCGGTGACGCCCCGCAGGACGAGGGGGTCGCCGGACAGCCAGACGCCACCCGCACAGACGAGGGGCACACCGGCGATCACCGAGGGGGGCAGCAGGCGGTGCAGGGGTGGGGAATGGCGGTGACGTCCACGTGGCATGGCCAGAAACTTACCGCGCGTAGGCGAATCGCGAAGCCCCGCCCGGCAAAATCCGGGCACAAGCGCCCCACGAACCACCGAACTCCCGTCAGAAGAAGCCCTTTTACCGACCACTCCTCACCCCTGACCAATCAAGATCATTTACCGACGAGGCCCTTGGACTCCAGATAGGCCTTCGCCACGTCGGCTTCCTTCTGCCGCTCCGCGTCGACCTTGCGGTTCAACTCGACGAGATCCTCGGTCGTGAGCGCCTTCGTCAGCTTCCCCAGGACGTCCGCAATCGCCTTGTCCCCGGCGTCCTTCGCGTTCACAACCGGAATGATGTTGTCCGCGTTCTGCAGCTTCTTGTCGTCCTCCAGAAGGACGAGGCCGAAGTTCTTCAGCGTCGCGTCCGTCGTGGTGGTCAGCACCAGCTGGTCCGTGCCGTTCTTCACGGCCTGCTTGGACTGCGTGGTGCCGACGCCCTTCGGGTCGATGCCCGTGACGTCGATGCCGTACGTCTTCTTCAGACCCGGGGCGCAGAAAGGCCGCTCCTCGCATTCGTCACCGGCCGCGATCTTCACCTTCTCGCCCGACTTGCCGAGATCCGAAAGCGTCTTGAGGTCGTGCTTCTTCGCGAAGGACTCGCTCACCGCGAAAGCGTTCTGGTCGACGGCCTCGCCGGCGTCCAGCACCTTCAGACCCTGCGGCTCGGCGAGCCCGCGCAGCGCGGTGACCGTCGCGTCGACATCGCTGGACGCGACCGGCTTCGCATCGGCGCCGTTCTTCTTCAGGTTCAGGAATTCGGCGAGCGTCGCCGCGTACTCCGGCACCACGTCGATGGCGCCCTTGGCGAGCTGCGGCTCGTAGATCTCGCGGTTCTCGACCGTCTTCACCGACGCGTCGTACCCGGCGTCGTCCAATATCTGCGCGTACAGCTCGCCGAGCACCTTGGCCTCGGTGAAACTCGCGGCGCCGACGACGATCTTGCCCTTCTTGCCGCCGCCCGAGCCCGCACTGCCCGAATCGTCCTTGCCCTCGAGGCTGTCGCCGCCGCACGCGGTCAGTCCCGCGGTCAGCGCGCCCACCGCCACGGCCGCCAGGGCCATCCGACGCGTCCTGCTGCTCATCGCTCTCCTCGTTGCACTGATCGCACTGCCGAACCGGACAAAACAAACGCCTCACCGCAGGTCGCCGCGGCCCCGCACACCCGCACGGCACCGGGCCCCACCCGCGTCACGCCCGCCCCCTCATCGGGTCGAGCACCCGCCCGACCGCCACGAACACGCCCTCCACGACCAGGGCGAGCGCGGCCACGAGCACGGCGCCCGCGACCACTTGCGGCGTGTCCTGAAGGTTGAACCCGGCGGTGATGATCCGCCCGAGCCCGCCCTCGCCGGCCATCGCGGCCAGCGTCGCCGTCGCGATCACCTGCACCGCCGCCGACCGGAGCCCGGTCATCACCAGCGGGTACGCGAGCGGCAGCTCGACCCGGGCGAAGACCTGCCCGCCGCTCATCCCCATGCCGCGCGCCGCCTCCACCACCGAGCGGTCGACCTCCCGCATGCCGACGTACGCGTTCGTCAGCAGCGGCGGGACCGCGAACAGCACCAGGGCGATCAGCGTCGGTATGTCACCGTGCCGGCCCAGCGGGGTCAGCGTGAGCAGCACGAGGACGGCCAGGGTCGGCACCGCGCGCCCCACGTTCGAGACGTTGATCGCGAGGGCGCCGCCCTTGCCGATGTGGCCGAGCCACAGGGCCAGCGGCAGCGCGATCAGACAGGCGACGCCGAGGGCGACACCGCTGAAGTACAGGTGCTCGGCCAGGCGGTGCCACACCCCCTTCTCGCCCTGCCAGTTGGCTCCCGTGCTCAGCCAGTCGTAGGCCCCCGATATCGCGTTCATGCGACCTTCTCCGGCGTGCGCGGCTCAACGGCGTCCGCTGTTGCGCGCAGGCGAACCCCGCGCGTCTTCCGTACGGACACCCGCGTCCACGGGGTGAGCCATCGCTGGACCCCCAGCAGCAGCAGGTCGGCGAGGATCGCGAGCAGCACGCACAGCACCGAGGCGGTGAGCACCTGCGCCTTGAAGTCGCTGTCGAGGCCGTCCAGGATCAGCGTGCCCAGGCCGCCGTAGTCGACGATCGCGCCGACCGTGGTCAGCGCCACCGTGGACACCGTGGCGATGCGCACGCCCGCCAGCAGCGCGGGCAGCGCCAGCGGCAGTTCGACCTCCCACAACAGCCTCACCGGCCCGTACCCCATCCCGCGCGCGGCCTCCCTGGCCTCGTCCGGGACGGCCTGCAGGCCCGCCAATATGTTGCGCACGAGAATCGTCAGCGAATACAGGACGAGCCCGGTGACGACCAGCGAGACGGAAAGGCCGAAAAGGGGCAGCAGCAGCGAGAACATCGCGAGCGACGGAATCGAGTAGAAGACCGTGGTCAGCCCGAGCACCGGGCCCGCGAATGCGCGTCGGTGCCGCGCGAGCAGCGCGAGCGGGAACGCGATGAGGACACCGATCGCCACCGAGGCCACCGTGATGCCCACGTGCTGGACCGTCGCGTCGACCAATTCCTGGCTGCGGGTGCGCAGATACTCCCCGCACACCCAGTCATTGGCCACCAGGCAGTTCTGCTCGCTCACCCCGCCCACCTCCCCCGATTCCCCGAACGTATGTCAGGCGTCCGCACCCGTGCACACAGGTTTTCGACTGTCGACGACCCTAGCCCCCACCACTGACAATGGCCGATACCCGTCCCCCGGCTGCAACACCGCCTTCACACAACTGCCGTGTACGGGCGGTCCGAACACGACCGCGCCCCGGCAGAATGGGGTCCCATGATCCGGTTCGAGCACGTCAGCAAGCGGTACGCGGACGGCACCACTGCCGTCGACGACCTGTCCTTCGAGGTGAACGAGGGCGAACTGGTCACGCTCGTCGGCCCGTCGGGCTGCGGCAAGACCACCACGATGAAAATGGTGAACCGGCTCATCGAACCCACCGAGGGCCGGATATTCCTCGACGGTGACGACATATCCGAAATCGATCCGGTGCGACTGCGGCGCCGCATCGGATACGTCATCCAGCAAGTGGGGCTCTTCCCGCACAAAACGGTGCTCGACAACACCGCGACCGTGCCGCACCTGCTCGGCGTCAAGCGCGCCAAGGCCCGCGAGCGCGCCGCCGAACTCCTCGACCTGGTGGGCCTCGACCCGAAGGTCTTCGGCGACCGCTACCCCGAGCAGCTCTCCGGCGGACAGCGCCAACGGGTGGGCGTGGCCCGGGCCCTCGCGGCCGATCCGCCGGTCCTGCTGATGGACGAGCCGTTCGGCGCGGTCGACCCCGTGGTCCGCGAGCACCTCCAGACCGAGTTCCTGCGCCTGCAGCAGACGCTCGGCAAGACCGTCCTGTTCGTCACGCACGACATCGAGGAGGCCGTCCGCCTCGGCGACCGCATCGCCGTCTACGGACAGGGCCGCGTCGAGCAGTTCGACACCCCGTCGGCCGTCCTGGGCGCCCCCGCCACCGACTACGTGGCCGACTTCGTGGGCGCCGACCGCGGCCTCAAGCGCCTCTCGGTCACCCCGATCGAGGAGGGCGACCTGGAGCAGCCGCCCGTCGTGCACCTCGACGACCCGCTGCCCCGGGAGCTGGACGCCCGCTGGGCCGTCGTCCTGGACCACGACAACAACCTGCACGGCTGGATCTCCGCCGAGCACGCGCGCGCGGGCACCGGCACCGTCCGCGACCGGGCCCGCCGCATGGAGGCCTGGCTGCCCGTCGGAGCACCCCTGAAGCAGGCCTTCGCGACGATGCTCCAGCACGACGCGGGCTGGATCGCCGTCATCGACGAGAAGTCCGAGGGCCGCTTCCTCGGCGTGCTGACCCCGGCCCGGCTGCACGAGGCGCTGCGCCGCTCCACCGCGGCCGACGCCCAGGACATCCCGCGCGCGGACGTGCAGTTGGAGACGGTGCAGCAGCTGGTCACGTGAGCCGCCGGCTCAGCCACTGAAGCGTCGCCGGGATCTCCCGGCGCCACGTGTTGAAGTTGTGCCCACCGCTGTCGAGGATGATCGACGACACGCGCGTGGGCGACTTCACCTTGCCGATGAACTCCTGTGTGCGCCGGTAGTTGCTCTCGCCCTGCTTGCTGCTGGTGACCAGGAGGGAGGTCCCGGGCGGCGGCAGGTGGTCCAGGGACCACATCAGGTCCGCGCGGTCGCGCGCCGCCCGGTCGCCGTGGAAGAGGTCGCCGGTCGTCGGGTCGGACGGCGCCTCGTAGTACGCGGACAGGCCGGCCCCCGCCCCGTAGACACCGGGGTGGTGCATGGCCACCTTCAAGGCGCAGTAGCCGCCCGTGGAGTCGCCGACGATGCCCCACTTGCCCGCCGTCCGGTAGCGGGCGCCGATCTCGTCGGGCAGGTCCTTCGCGAAGAACGTCTCCGTCCGCGGACCGCCCGGCACGTCCACGCACTCGGTGTCGCGCGGCGGCGCCACGGTCGGCCGCAGCATCACCAGGATCATCGGCTGCATCCGGCCCGCCGCCGCCTCCGCCCGCGCGGTCTGCGGATAGCGCAGCCCCTTCACGAGCGCCTGCGCGGTGCCGGGATAGCCGGTCAGGACGACGGACGCCGGGAAGGCGCGGTGGGCGTACCGCGGCTGGAAGTACTCCGGCGGCAGATAGACGTACGCGGCCGTCGCGATGTGCGTCGTCCGCCCGACGACGTCCACCTTCTGCACCTGCCCGCCGAGGCTCGCCCGCTCCCCCGCCTGCCCGCCCACCCCCTGCCGGGAAACCACCTGCACGGGCCCGCCGTTGCCCGCCACGTCGTGGTCCCTGACCACGCCCTGGCCCTTCTCCTGCCCGAAGAGATCGGCCCACGTCGCGTAGAAGCCGAACGCCTGGTTGGCGGCCAGGCCGACCGCCGCGAACACCGCCACCTGGGTGAGGAGCAGCAGCCCCACGCGGCCGCCGACGGACCGCCAGGTGCGATGGGCCAGACGCGGCCACAGCAGGACGGTGCCGAGGAACAGCGCCACCGCGAACAGCACCGCGAGCGCCAGCACTTTGTGGCTCGTGAGACCCATCCGACGTTCCTGTCCTACGCGTTGGGAACCGCCCGCACACCGGTGCGGTGGCTTTCCCCGCCCTTGCCGCACCCTTTGCGGCTCTTTTCCGGCCGGGAGTGAACCCGATTCCCTCTCCCCCCGTCCTAAAGGGCGCACGTCGCGGATGCCGCTTTTGGTACCGCGTTCACGTTTCTCGCAGAACTACGGGAATGCGATGTTCGTCAGGATAGATGCGGAAAGCTCGCGAGGGGTTCCGGGCCGGGTGAGGCGGGTGATGCGCGGCCCCCGCCCGGAAGCCGTACCGACCCTGATCGCCCGGGCCTGCCTGCTGGTCGGCCTCCTCGACATCGCGGCGGGCGTCTTCCCGCGCTTCCGGCACAGCCGGATGCACACCCTGGCGGAGGTCCTGCCGGGCACGCTCGGCCCGTTCGCCGCGGCCCTCGCGCTCAGCAGCGGCGTCCTGCTGCTCCTGCTCGCGCACGGCCTGCGGCGGCGCAAGCGGCGCGCCTGGCGGGCCGCCGTGGTGCTGCTGCCCGTCGGCGCCTGCGCCCAGTTCGCCTACCGGCACTCGCTCGCCGGCATCGTCATCCCGCTGGTCCTCCTGTGGGTCCTCGCCCGCAACCGCGGCCAGTTCGACGCACTCCCCGACCCGCGCAGCCGCTGGCGCGCCCTCGCCAACTTCGTGGTCATGGGCGCCGGTTCGATCCTCGTCGGCCTCGCCATCGTCAGCGCCCATCCCCGCCACCTCGTCGGCGACCCCAGCCTCGCCGACCGCCTGGAGCACGTCCTGTACGGCCTGTTCGGCGTCGACGGCCCCCTCGACTACGCGGGCCGCACCTCGAACACGGTGGCCTTCTCGCTCGGCGCCCTCGGCATGGTCACCGCCCTGACCACGATCTACTTCGCGTTCCGCCCCGAGCACCCGGCCGCCCGCCTCACCGAGAACGACGAGACCAGGCTCCGCGCCCTCCTGGACAAGCACGGCGCCCGCGACTCGCTCGGCCACTTCGCACTCCGCCGCGACAAGGGAGTCGTCTTCTCCCCGAGCGGCAAGGCCGCCGTCTGCTACCGCGTCGTCTCCGGCGTGATGCTCGCCAGCGGCGACCCCATCGGCGACGTGGAGGCGTGGCCCGGAGCCATCGAGCGCTTCATGGACGAGGCCAGGGCCCACTCCTGGACCCCCGCCGTCATGGGCTGCTCCGAGACGGGCGGCGAGGTGTGGACCCGCGAGACCGGCCTCGACGCACTGGAACTGGGCGACGAGGCGGTGGTGGCCGTCGCGGATTTCTCCCTGGCCGGGCGCGCGATGCGCAACGTGCGCCAGATGGTCAAGCGGATCGAGCGGGGCGGTTACGAGACCCGGGTCCGGCGCGTCCGTGACGTCGCCCCCGCCGAGCTGGCCAGGATCCGCCGCGCCACCGAGGACTGGCGCGGCACCGACACCGAGCGCGGCTTCTCCATGGCGCTCGGCCGCATCGGCGACGCCTCCGACGGAGCCTGCCTGATCGCCACGGCCCACAAGCGCGACGAAGGCCCATCCGGACCCTACGGAGACCTCAAGGCCGTCCTGCACTTCGTCCCCTGGGGCACCGACGGCGTCTCCCTCGACCTCATGCGCCGCGACCGCACCGCCGACCCCGGGATGAACGAACTCCTCATCGTGGCCGCCCTCCAGGCCGCCCCGAAGCTCGGCATCGCCCACGTCTCGCTCAACTTCGCGATGTTCCGCTCGGCACTCGCGCGCGGCGAGAAGATCGGCGCGGGCCCGGTGCTGCGCGCCTGGCGCGGCCTCCTCGTGTTCCTCTCCCGCTGGTTCCAGATCGAGTCCCTGTACAAGTTCAACGCCAAGTTCCGCCCCTCCTGGGTGCCCCGCTTCGTGGTCTACCGCTCCCCGCAGGACCTCCCGCGGATCGGCTGGGCCGCCATGCAGGCGGAGGGCTTCGTGACCATGCGCCTGCCGCACCTCCCGCGCCGCAGACCACCACGGCCCCGCCCGTGCGCCCACGAGAGCCGGGACCACGAGGTACGGGCGGCCTAGGGCCCGTCCGCCCCACCCCGGCGCAGGCACACCCCCACCGGCTCTAGGCTGGAAGCCATGAGCACGTCGCAGGTCCGCCGGGGCCACGTAGCCAACCTCCCCGTATGGGACCGCTGCGCGGTCATGGGAGTCGTCAATGTGACCCCCGACTCCTTCTCGGACGGCGGCCGCTGGTTCGACACCACCGCCGCGATCAAGCACGGCCTCGACCTCGTCGCCCAGGGCGCCGACCTGGTGGACGTCGGCGGCGAGTCCACCCGCCCCGGCGCCACCCGCGTCGACGAGGACGAAGAGCTCAAGCGGGTCATCCCCGTCGTCCGCGGACTCGCCTCCGAAGGCGTCACCGTCTCCGTCGACACCATGCGCGCCTCCGTCGCCGAGCAGTCCCTGAGCGCGGGCGCCGCCCTGGTCAACGACGTCAGCGGCGGCCTCGCCGACCCGGCGATGATCCCCGTCGTCGCCGCCGCCGGCGCCCCCTTCGTCGTCATGCACTGGCGCGGCTTCCTGGAGGGCGCCACCGTCCAAGGCACCTACGAGGACGTCGTCTCCGAAGTCGTCGGTGAGCTCCACGCGCGCGTGGCGGCGGTCATCGAGGGCGGCATCGCCCCGGACCGCATCGTCGTCGACCCCGGCCTCGGCTTCTCCAAGGAGGCCGACCACGACCTGTCCCTCCTCGCCCACCTCGACCGGCTGCGCGCCCTGGGCCACCCGATCCTGGTCGCCGCCTCCCGCAAGCGGTTCCTCGGCCACGTCCTGGCCGGCGACCAGGGCGCCCCGCCGCCCGCCCGCGAGCGCGACGCCGCCACCGCCGCCGTCTCCGCCATCGCCGCCCACCAGGGCGCCTGGGCCGTCCGCGTCCACGAGGTACGGGCCACCGCCGACGCCGTCCGCGTGGCGCGCGCCGTCGAAGGAGCCCAGTGACCAGCACCGACACCCAGGCCGTCGAGGGCGCCAACCGCGCCTTCTACGAAGCCATGGAGCGCGGCGACTTCGAGGAGCTCACCTCCCTGTGGCTCGCCCCCGAGGACGTCAGCTACGCCGAGGACGCCGACCCGGACGACGCCGAGGACACCTCCATCAGCTGCGTCCACCCCGGCTGGCCCGCGCTCACCGGCCGCGGCGAGGTGCTGCGCTCGTACGCGCTGATCATGGCGAACACCGAGTACATCCAGTTCTTCCTCACCGACGTGCACATCAGCGTCGTCGCCGACACCGCCCTGGTGACCTGCACGGAGAACATCCTCAGCGGCGGCCCCGCCCCCGACGACGGCGAGGAACTCGGCCCGCTCGTCGGCCAGCGCGTCGTCGCCACGAACGTGTTCCGGCGCACCCGGGACGGCTGGAAGCTGTGGTCGCACCACGCCTCGCCGGTGCTCGCCGAATCGGACGACGACCCGGACATCGAGGGCAACGCGGACGACGACGGGTCACCCGCCTGAGTGGGTAGGCGCCTCCGAAAGGACCGGAATCGAGAGCCGGGGGTTCGCGTCGCGATCACGTGGGTATGGGCGGCTACCAGCCGTGAGCCGGCGCCGACCGGGTGGGATCAGTCATAGCCCCCGCGGGCGAGCGGTGTCAGTGCTCGCAGGTAGATTCGATCGAGGCCGGCGCGTCGACCGCACATCGACGGGACCGGCCTCTACCGACGACTGCAGGAGTGATTCGCGTGGATCGTGTCGCGCTGCGCGGCCTCAAGGCCCGCGGGCACCATGGCGTCTTCCCCAAGGAGCGCGAGGAAGGCCAGACCTTCATCGTGGACCTGGTGCTCGGACTGGACACCCGGGCGGCGGCGGCCGACGACGACCTGGCGAAGACCGTGCACTACGGCATCGTGGCGGAGGAGGTCGTGGCCGTCGTCGCGGGCGAGCCCGTCGACCTCATCGAGACGCTCGCCGAGCGCATCGCCCAGACGTGCCTGAAGCACGAGGGGGTCCAGGAGGTCGAGGTCTGCGTCCACAAGCCGGACGCACCGATCACCGTGCCCTTCGACGACGTGACCGTCACCATCACCCGGAGCCGAGCATGAATCAGACTCAGTTCGACCCGACCGTCCAGCCGGTGCCGACTTCCGTGGTGGAGCAGGTCGACGCCGCCGACACCACGCTCTCCAACCCCAAGCGCGCCGTGCTCTCCCTCGGCTCGAACCTGGGCAACCGCCTGGAGACCCTCCAGGGCGCCATCGACGCCCTGGAGGACACCCCCGGCGTCCGCGTCAAAGCCGTCTCGCCCGTCTACGAGACGGAGCCCTGGGGCGTCGAGCCCGGCAGCCAGCCCTCGTACTTCAACGCGGTCGTGGTCCTGAAGACGACGCTCCCGCCGTCCTCGCTCCTGGAGCGCGCCCACGCCGTCGAGGAGGCCTTCCACCGCGTACGGGACGAGCGCTGGGGCCCGCGCACCATCGACGTCGACATCGTCGCCTACGCGGACGTGGTCTCCGACGACCCCGTCCTCACCCTCCCGCACCCCCGGGCCCACGAGCGCGCCTTCGTGCTCGCGCCCTGGCACGACGTCGAGCCGGGGGCCCAGCTGCCGGGCCGGGGCGCCGTCACCGAGCTGCTCGCCACCGTGACCCGCGAAGGCGTCGCGCCGCGCGCCGACCTGGAACTCCGGCTGCCCGAGTAATCGTTAAGGTCGAGTAGGTCCAGCGGGCAGAAGTGCCGACAGGTGAACACATGAGGGGCGACCGACGGGGATGAAGCAACTGCGCATCAGGACGCTGGCCGGTCTCTTCGTGGTCGCCGGAGTGCTGTCCTGGGCGGGCGCCCGCCTGTGGAACTCGGTCGGCACGCTGCCCCGGGTCCCGCTGGCCGCGCCCATCGTCCTCGCGGTGATCGCCGCCATCCTGCTCGCGACGGCCCTGTCCATCCGCTCCCGGCTCCGCGCCCAGCGCGAGCGCCGCCCCGGTGCCAAGGGCGTCGACCCGATGATGGCTGCCCGCGCCCTCGTCTTCGGCCAGGCGAGCGCCCTGGTCGCGGCCCTGGTCGCGGGCATGTACGGCGGCACGGGGGCGTTCCTCCTCGAACACCTGGAGGTCCCCGCCCGACGCGACCAGGCGATCTACGCCGGCTTCTCCGTCCTCGCGGGCATCGCCGTCATAGCGGCGGCCCTGTTCCTGGAGCGCGTCTGCAAACTCCCGGAAGACGACGACACCGAGGGCACGGCACCGGCCGCCTGACGGCTCAGCGCCCGATGATCAGGCTCATCGCCTCGTTACGGGTCGCGGGGTCGCGCAGCTGCCCGCGCACGGCCGACGTGATCGTCTTCGCGCCCGGCTTCCGCACCCCGCGCATCGTCATGCACATGTGCTCGCACTCCACGACGACGATGACGCCGCGCGGCTCCAGGATCTCCATCAGGGAGTCCGCGATCTGCGTGGTGAGGCGCTCCTGGACCTGCGGACGGCGGGCGTAGACGTCGACGAGCCTGGCCAGCTTCGACAGGCCCGTGATCTTGCCGTCGGAGGACGGGATGTAACCGACGTGGGCGACGCCGACGAACGGGACGAGATGGTGCTCGCAGCTGCTCTGCACCTCGATGTCCTTCACCAGGACCATCTCGTCGTGCCCCAGGTCGAACGTCGTCGTCAGCACGTCCTCGGGCTTCTGCCACAGCCCCGCGAATATCTCCCGGTACGCCCGTGCCACCCGCCCCGGCGTCTCCCGCAGGCCCTCGCGGTCGGGGTCCTCGCCGACCGCGATGAGCAGCTCGCGCACGGCGTTCTCGGCCCGCTTCTCGTCGAACTCGCCGATCGAGCCCTCGCCGTCCAACGTCACCGGGTCGGTCATCTGGTGCCTCTTCTCGTATGAACCGGCGCGGCAGCGCAAAAAGCCGCGTCCCCCACACCGTAAAGCGTGGGGGACGCGGCATGCATTCCGGGCCCTGCTGAGGCGACGGTCAGCTCTCGGGGCGGTCTTCCTTCACCGTGTCCACCGGGGTGGTGGCCTCGATGGCGGCAGCCGATCCGTTCGCCCCGTTCGTCAGTGACAGCTCCTTGGGGGAGAGCACCGGCGGGCGGGTCGAGGGGGTGCGGCGGGAGGAGCCGGTCCACGCGGGGCGGGCCGGGCGCTTCACGATCGGGGCGAAGATCTCGGCGATCTGCTCCTTGTTCAGCGTCTCCTTCTCGAGCAGCGCGAGGACCAGGTTGTCCAGGACGTCGCGGTTCTCGACCAGGATCTCCCACGCCTCGTTGTGCGCGGTCTCGATGAGCTTCTTGACCTCTTCGTCGACGAGCGCGGCGACCTCTTCCGAGTAGTCGCGCTGGTGACCCATCTCGCGGCCCAGGAACGGCTCGGTGTTGTCACCGCCGAACTTGATCGCGCCGAGCCGCTCGGTCATGCCGTACTGCGTGACCATCGCGCGGGCCGTACCGGTGGCCTTCTCGATGTCGTTCGCGGCACCCGTCGTCGGGTCGTGGAAGACGAGCTCCTCGGCCGCGCGGCCGCCCAGCATGTAGGCGAGCTGGTCGAGCATCTCGTTGCGCGTGGTCGAGTACTTGTCCTCGTCCGGCAGCACCATCGTGTAGCCCAGAGCACGGCCTCGGGAGAGGATCGTGATCTTGTGGACCGGGTCGGAGTTCGGAGACGCCGCCGCGACCAGGGCGTGACCGCCCTCGTGGTACGCGGTGATCTTCTTCTCCTTGTCCGACATGATCCGGGTCCGCTTCTGCGGGCCCGCGACCACACGGTCGATCGCCTCGTCCAGCATCTGGTTGTCGATCAGCTTGCGGTCCGAGCGGGCCGTCAGCAGCGCGGCCTCGTTCAGCACGTTCGACAGATCGGCACCGGTGAAGCCGGGGGTGCGGCGGGCGACGGCCGACAGGTCGACGTCCTGGGCGACCGGCTTGCCCTTCTGGTGGACCTTGAGGATCTCCAGACGGCCCTGCATGTCCGGGCGGTCGACCGCGATCTGGCGGTCGAAACGGCCGGGCCGCAGGAGGGCCGGGTCGAGGATGTCGGGCCGGTTCGTGGCGGCGATCAGGATGACGCCGCCCTTCACGTCGAAGCCGTCCATCTCGACGAGCAGCTGGTTGAGCGTCTGCTCGCGCTCGTCGTGACCGCCGCCGAGGCCGGCGCCGCGGTGGCGGCCGACCGCGTCGATCTCGTCGACGAAGACGATCGCCGGAGCGTTCGCCTTGGCCTGCTCGAAGAGGTCACGGACTCGGGAGGCACCGACACCGACGAACATCTCGACGAAGTCGGAACCGGAGATCGAGTAGAAGGGCACGCCCGCCTCGCCCGCGACGGCGCGCGCGAGCAGGGTCTTGCCCGTACCGGGCGGGCCGTACAGCAGCACGCCCTTGGGAATCTTGGCGCCGACGGCCTGGAACTTGGCCGGCTCCTGGAGGAACTCCTTGATCTCGTGGAGTTCCTCGACGGCCTCGTCCGAACCGGCGACGTCGGCGAACGTCGTCTTGGGGGTGTCCTTGGTGATCAGCTTGGCCTTGGACTTCCCGAACTGCATGACTCGGGAGCCGCCGCCCTGCATCTGGTTCATCAGGAACAGGAAGACAACGACGATGAGGACGAAGGGCAGCAGCGACAGCAGGATGCCGACGAAGGCGTTCTGCTTGGTCGGGGAGACGGTGTAGCCGTCCGGAATCTGCTTGTCCTCGAACTTGGCCTGCAGGTCCTTGGCCACCGCGACGCCCTGGTCGCCGATGTAGCTGGCCTGGATCTTGTCCGAGCCGTCGACCTTCTGGCCGTCCTTCAGCTCGACCTTGATGGTGTTCTCATCGCCGGTGGTGAGCTTCGCCTGCTTCACCTTGTTGTCGTTGATGGCCTGAATGACCTGGCCGGTGTCCACCGTCTTGTAGCCGCCGGACGAACCGACGACCTGCATCAACACGACCACGGCAAGGACGGCCAGCACGATCCACATGACCGGCCCACGGAAGTATCGCTTCACGTCCATCCATACGGAGCGATGCCGCCCCGTCCCTCCTGCCATAGTGAGTTTGATAAGGCTGTTTGAAGCTGTTTGAAGAACTGTTCTTCGGACGGTACCCCAGCATTGTCACCCGAAGCCGCAGGGGACGGCCGTCAAACTGCCCTTCGCATGCTCCAACGGCGGGAAACCCGTGAGGGTTCCCGCCGATGTGACGCGTGCTCAGCCGCCGTACACGTGCGGCGCGAGCGTGCCGACGAACGGCAGGTTCCGGTACTTCTCGGCGTAGTCCAGGCCGTACCCGACCACGAACTCGTTCGGGATGTCGAAGCCGACCCACTTCACGTCGATGGCGACCTTGGCCGCCTCCGGCTTGCGCAGCAGCGTGCACACCTCGAGGGAGGCGGGCTCGCGCGAGCCGAGGTTGGTGAGCAGCCAGGACAGTGTCAGGCCGGAGTCGATGATGTCCTCGACGATCAGGACGTGCTTGCCCTTGATGTCGGTGTCCAGGTCCTTGAGGATCCGGACGACACCGGAGGACTGGGTGCCCGCGCCGTACGACGACACGGCCATCCAGTCCATGGTGACGGGGGTGGACAGGGCGCGTGCCAGGTCCGCCATGACCATCACGGCGCCCTTGAGGACTCCGACGATGAGCAGGTCCTTGCCCGCGTATTCGGCATCGACCTTGCCGGCCAGCTCGGCCAGCTTCGCGTCGATCTCTTCCTTGGTGATGAGCACCGACTGAAGGTCGGTGCCCATGTCTTTCGCGTCCACCCGCATCACTTTCGGTCGTCCCACCGGCCGCCGCGACGTGAGCCGCGAACTCAGCCTTGCCGGATGACCAGTCTGCCACCCTGTCGCTGGGCGACGACTTTGCCCGGGAGATTGATCTCCCCCTGGCCGCGCCATCCGGTGATCAGACGGTCGACCTCTTCGATGTGGCGGGCGAAGAGCGCACCGGCCGGGGCGCCCGCCTCGATGGCGGCCTTGCGCAGGATGCGGCGGCGTACGGCGGGCGGCAGCGCGTAGAGCTTGGCGCATTCGAGGAGTCCGGCCGCGTCCCGGACGGATTCGGCGGCCTGCTGGGCCCAGGTGTCCAGCGCGTCGGCGTCGTCGCGGGACAGCTGGGCCGTACGGGCGAGTGCCTCGACGACGCCCTTGCCGAGCGCCTTCTCCAGGGCGGGCAGGCCCTCGTGGCGCAGCCGGGACCTGGTGTAGGCCGGGTCGGTGTTGTGCGGGTCGTCCCAGACGGGCAGGTGCTGGACGAGGCACGCCTTGCGGGCGGTCTGCCGGTCGAGCCGCAGGAAGGGGCGGCGGTAACGGCCGTCGGCCCCCGAGACCGCGGCCATTCCGGACAGGGAGCGGATGCCGGAGCCGCGGGCGAGGCCGAGGAGGACGGTCTCGGCCTGGTCGTCGCGGGTGTGGCCGAGCAGGACGGCGGTCGCGCCGTGGCGTGCGGCCGCGGCGTCGAGCGCGGCGTAGCGCGCGTCGCGGGCGGCGGCTTCCGGGCCGCCTTCGCGGCCGACCCGGACGGCGACGGATTCGGCGGGGGCGAGGCCGAGGGCGGTCAGGCGCAGCACGACGTCCTCGGCGCGGGTGTCGGAGCCGGGCTGCAGACCGTGGTCGACGGTGATGCCACCGGCTCGGACGCCGAGTTTGGGCGCTTCGAAGGCGAGGGCCGAGGCGAGCGCCATGGAGTCGGCGCCGCCCGAGCAGGCGACCAGCACGAGCGGCTGTTCGCCGGGGGAGAGCGGGGGGTGTTCGTTGAGGATGTCGTGGAGGACGCGGCGGACCGCCAGGCGTATCGCCGCGACCGCAGGATGGGGACCCATGTCCGGTTCCCTTCATTCCGTTGTCTGGGGGGTGGGCGCCAATCTAAGAACCGACTGGAACGGCTCAGTCGCTCAACGGTGACTCGGTGAATTCAGTCACGCAGAGTGTGTCGATGGTGACAGAGCCGAGCGATTCCCCGAGCATTGCACGCCTGCGCACGGCCTACGGTCCCTCGGATGGGTGATCCTGAGCAATTTTGGGCGTGGCTTACGTGGCGTCGTGAGCGCCGTCTGTCTTGTTGTGCACCCGCGCGACCCAGTCCGCCGGTTTGGCGATCTCCGCCTTGGTCGGCAGCGTGTTCGGCGAGGTCCACACGCGGTTGAAGCCGTCCATGCCGACCTGGTCGACGACCGCGCGCACGAAGCGCTCGCCGTCGCGGTACTGGCGCAGCTTGGCGTCCAGGCCCAGGAGCTTGCGCAGGGCGAGGTCGAGCCGGGAGGCGCCCTTCTGCCTGCGCTGCTGGAACTTCTCGCGGATCTCCCCCACCGTCGGCACGACGGCGGGGCCGACGCCGTCCATCACGTAGTCCGCGTGGCCTTCGAGGAGGGACATGACGGCGGTGAGCCGGGCGAGGATCTCGCGCTGGGCGGGCGACTGGACGAGTTCGACCAGGGAGCGGCCGCCGTCGTCCTCCTCGGTGTCGGGCCGGCCGCCGGCGAGGGACTGGGCGGCTTCCCTGACCCGCTCCAGGAAGGTCGTGGGGTCGACCTCGGTCTCGGCGAGGAACGACTGGATTTCGCCCTCCAGGTGGTCGCGCAGCCAGGGCACGGCCGTGAACTGGGTGCGGTGCGTCTCCTCGTGCAGGCAGACCCAGAGCCTGAAGTCGTGCGGATCCACGTCGAGTTCGCGCTCGACGTGCACGATGTTCGGCGCGACGAGCAGCAGCCGGCCGCCGCCGTCGGGGGCCGCGGGCAGCTCGCGGGTGGCGGGGGCGAAGGTCTCGTACTGGCCGAGGACGCGGGAGGACAGGAACGAGAGCAGCATGCCGAGTTCGACGCCGGTGACCTTGCCGCCGACCGCGCCGAGCACGGCTCCGCCGGGGCCCGAGCGGCGCTCCTGCATCTTGTCGAGCAGCGGCTTGAGGATCTCGCGGAAGCCCGCGACGTTGGCCTTCACCCAGCCCGGCCGGTCGACGACGAGGACGGGGGTGTCGTGCGCCGCGTCCGTCGCCATGCGCGTGTACGCGCGCACGTGCTCCTCGGACTCCTTGGCGTGCCGGCGCAGCTCGGCGACGATGGCGCGGGCCTCGTCGCGGCTCACCTCCGGACCGGGGCGTACGAGTCGGGTCGCGGTCGCCACCGCGAGGTTCCAGTCGACCATCCCTGAAGAAGCAGCACCGCCGATGCTCGTCATGCGTCAACGGTACGTGACCCTCTCCCTACGTGAAGGGGGTTGGACCCGGACTGAACCCTGACTCTCAGCGGCAGCCGCAGTTCGCCACGGAGGAGGCCAGGCGGTCGAGTCCGGCCTGGGCCGCCTGCGGTCCCGGGGCGCCCTCCGTCATGAACGCGAAGACGAGGAGGCGTCCGTCGGCGTCGACGACGGTGCCGGCGAGGGTGTTCACGCCGGTGAGGGTGCCGGTCTTGGCGCGGACCAGGCCCGTCCCCGAGGCGTCGGCGGGGTCCTCGTAGCGGTTGGTGAGGGTGCCGGTGAAGCCCGCGACGGGCAGGCCCGTGAGGACGGAGCGGAGCTCGGGGTGGGCGGGGTCGGCGGCCTTGGCGAGCAGTCCGGTGAGCAGGTCGGCGGAGATCTTGTCGGCGCGGTCGAGGCCGCTGCCGTCGGCGAAGTGGGCGCCGGAGAGCGGGAGTCGGAGCTTGTCCAGCTGCTTGTCGACGGCCCGGCCGGCGCCGTCGAAGCTGTGGCTCTCGTCGGCGGCGATCGCGGTCTGCCGGGCGAGGGCCTCGGCGATGTCGTTGTCGCTGTGCGTCAGCATCCGCTCGACGAGGGCGGACAGCGGCGGCGACTCGACCTTCGCGACGTCCTCGGCCTGCCCGGACGCCTTGCCGGGGCCGGGGTCGCCCTTGGTCCTGACGCCGCGCTCGCGCAGCAGGCCGGCGAACTTCTGCGCGGCCGACGCGGCGGGGTCGGCGGCGCGTCCTGCCGGTCCGCTGTTGGAGTCGTCGAGCCGGGCCTCGTCGGCCATCAGGGCGGTGACCTGGGCGAGGTTCTCGTTGGGGCCGATGGGGTGGGTGGTCGGTCCCGAGTACAGCGAGGTGTCGTACGAGAGGGTCACCTCGGTGGTGCCGCTCTTCTTCAGGGCGGCGGCCGTGGCGTCGGCGAGGGTGCGCAGGCTCGCGGCGTCGTAGGGGTTCTTGGCGCGGGCGGTGAGCGTGGGGTCGCCGCCGCCGATCAGGACGAGTTCCTTCGCGTCCTTCTCCAGGGCCGTGCGGGTGGCGATGCGGTGGTCGGGGCCCGCCGCCGAGAGCGCGGCGACCGCGGTGGCCAGCTTCGTCGTGGACGCCGGGGTGAGGGTGTCTCCGGCGGACTTCCCGTAGAGCCTCTTCCCGGTGACGGCGTCGACGACCGCGGCGGTGCGGTGCGAGCCGAGCGCGGCGTCCTTGAGGAGCGGGTCGAGGACGTCGGCCAGGGCGCGCTCGGTGGGGCCGGGCACGGAGGCGCCGGGCGCCGCGAGCACCGCGGGGGCGCTGGGTGCGGCGGAGGGTGCTCCCGGGGACGTACGGCCGTGATCTGCGCCACCCGTGGCCTCCTGGGAGGCCGCCCGGTGCGCCTCGGCCTTACGCTGACCCGAAGCGTCCCAGGGACCGGCCGAGGCCACCACGACGGCCGCGAGGGCGAGACCCACCGCCGTCGCGCCCACCGTGACGTGCTTGGTCTTGGACCCGGCAACAGTCTTCGCCGCACTCTTCACGAGCTGCGAAGCCTTCAGCTCCGGCACCGCGGACCAGCCCCTTTCGCGATCACACACCTGCGTGAGGGACACTTAACCACTGCCCCTCGCCGCGCGATCACTTCCGGGCGGCACACCGGCTCCGAAGTCGGCTGGGGGTCCGGGGGTCGCTCCCCGGGAGAAGCAGTATCACCAGTCGTTGTGTTGATCATGGAGGAGCCACCGGTGGAGTTCGACGTCACGATCGAGATTCCGAAGGGATCGCGGAACAAGTACGAGGTCGACCACGAGTCCGGTCGCATCCGCCTCGACCGTCGTCTGTTCACGTCGACCGCCTACCCGACGGACTACGGCTTCGTCGAGAACACGCTGGGCGAGGACGGCGACCCGCTGGACGCCCTGGTCATCCTGGACGAGCCGACGTTCCCGGGCTGCCTCATCAAGTGCCGCGCCATCGGCATGTTCCGCATGACGGACGAGGCCGGCGGCGACGACAAGCTGCTGTGCGTCCCGGCGACGGACCCGCGGATGGAGCACCTGCGCGACATCCACCACGTCTCCGAGTTCGACCGCCTGGAGATCCAGCACTTCTTCGAGGTCTACAAGGACCTGGAGCCCGGCAAGTCCGTCGAGGGCGCCGACTGGGTCGGCCGCACCGAGGCCGAGGCCGAGATCGAGCGTTCCTACAAGCGTGCGCAGGACCAGGGCGGTCACTGACCCCCGCGCGTTCACGAACGGGCCGCACGATCCCAGCCGGGGTCGTGCGGCCCGTTCGTGTAATCGTGCGCATACTGAGGCGTAGATGAGGCAGACGCGTCAGTAGTCGTGCGAAGGGCGAGGATCGGCAGACGTGACGGAACGGGAGTCCGAGGCCCCGGAGGACCGCAAACCGCAGTCCGACGAGGCGCGCAGTGCGTTCACCCAGCCCATCGGAGTGGTCTCACCGGCGCCGGTGGTGGACGACGAGGCGTCGACCACGTCGGAGTTCTCGCTCCCGCAGGGGTTCAGCGCGCCGCCGGCGGACGCCGTCGAGTCGGAGGGGTCCGCGTTCACGCCGCCCCGGACGTACAGTGCCCGGCAGTCCCCGCCCGCGTTCACTCCCCCGCAGGGCATCCCCGTGGTCAAGCTGACCAAGGAGGCGCCCTGGCAGGACCGGATGCGCACGATGCTGCGGATGCCGGTCGCCGAGCGGCCCGCGCCGGAGAAGGTCGCGAAGGAGGACGACGCGGGGCCCGCCGTGCCGCGCGTGCTCGACCTGACGCTGCGCATCGGGGAGCTGCTGCTCGCGGGCGGTGAGGGCGCCGAGGACGTGGAGGCGGCGATGTTCGCCGTGTGCCGGTCCTACGGGCTCGACCGGTGCGAGCCGACGGTCACGTTCACGCTGCTGTCGATCTCCTTCCAGCCGTCGCTCGTCGACGATCCGGTGACGGCGTCGCGCACGGTGCGGCGGCGCGGCACGGACTACAACCGGCTCGCCGCGGTGTTCCGGCTCGTCGACGACATCAGCGACGCGGAGCACGAGGCCGCGGGCGTCACCCTGGAGGAGGCCTACCGGCGGCTCGCGGAGATCCGCCGCAACCGGCACCCCTACCCCGGCTGGGCGCTCACCGCGGCGAACGGGCTGCTGGCCGGCGCCGCCTCCATCCTCGTCGGCGGTGATCTCATCGTGTTCGTCGCGGCGGCGATCGGCGCGATGCTCGGGGACCGGCTGGCCTGGCTGTGCGCGGGGCGCGGGTTCCCGGAGTTCTACCAGTTCACGGTGGCCGCGATGCCGCCCGCCGCGATCGGCATCCTGCTGACCCTGGCGCACGACTACGTGGACGTGCGCGCCTCCGCGGTGATCACCGGTGGGCTGTTCGCGCTGCTGCCGGGGCGGGCGCTGGTGGCGGGCGTCCAGGACGGTCTGACCGGCTTCTACATCACGGCCGCGGCCCGCCTCCTGGAAGTCATGTACTTCTTCGTGGGCATCGTCATCGGCGTGCTGATCATGCTGTACGTGGGGGTGCAGCTGCACGCGCAGCTCAACCCGGAGGCGGCGCTGACGGGTCCGCAGCGGCCGTACTGGCAGATCGCGGCGTCGATGGCGCTGTCCCTCGCGTTCGCCGTGCTGTTGCAGCAGGAGCGGTCGACCGTGATCGCCGTGACGCTCAACGGCGGCGTGGCGTGGGTGGTCTACGGGGCCATGCACTACGCCGGCGAGATCTCGCCGGTCGCGTCCACCGCGGCGGCGGCCGGGCTGGTCGGTCTGTTCGGTCAGCTCTTCTCGCGGTACCAGTTCGCTTCGGCGCTGCCGTACGTCACCGCGGCGATCGGGCCGCTGCTGCCGGGTTCGGCGACGTACTTCGGGCTGCTGCACATCGCCCAGAACGACGTGGACGCCGGGCTGGTGTCGCTGTCCAAGGCGGCGGCGCTGGCGATGGCCATCGCGATCGGGGTGAACCTGGGTGGGGAGATCTCCCGCCTGTTCATCCGCTCGCCCGGGGCGTCGGGGCGCCGTGCGGCGAAGCGGACGCGAGGCTTCTAGATCCGGTTCGGCGTCTGCCGGGATCCGGTCCGCGGCCGGGCGCGGGCCCGTCGTGGCTGGTCGCGCAGTTCCCCGCGCCCCTGATCAGCCCCTGGACGAGGACCCTGCCCGCGGACTGCGACTGCGGGCCGGTGGGGGCTGGTCGCGCAGTTCCCCGCGCCCCTGAGATGCGCACTTCGTGCGCCATCTCAGGGGCGCCCCGTCAGGGGCGCGGGGAACTGCGCGAGAAGCCCCACCGGCCCGCAGTCGCCCACAACACCCGCCCCCCAGCGGAGCGCTAGCGCTTGGCGTGGCGGCCGCGTTGGGACGGGGTCGCCTGGGGCGGGCGGCCCGGCTCCGCGGCCGTCTTCTTGGACTTGCTGCGGGCCCGGAGGAATTCGATCGCGATCGGGACCACCGAGACGAGGACGATCAGGATCAGGATCGCCTCGATGTTCTTGTGGACGAACTCGATGTTCCCCAGCCAGGAGCCGAGCAGCGTCACGCCCGCGCCCCAGAGCACGCCACCGATCACGTTGAACGTGATGAACGAGCGGTACTTCATGCCCGAGACGCCCGCGATGATCGGCGTGAACGTGCGGACGATGGGCACGAAGCGGGCCAGGACCAGCGACTTGGGGCCGTGCTTCTCGAAGAACTCGTGCGCCTTCTGCACGTTCTCCTGCTTGAACAGCTTGGAGTCCGGCCGCCGGAACAGCGAGGGCCCGACCTTCTTGCCGAAGACGTAACCCGCCTGGTCACCGAGGACCGCCGCGAGGCAGATCAGCGCGACGGCTCCCCACAGCGGGAAGTCGAGCGTGCCCGCCGTGATCAGCAGACCCGTCGTGAACAGCAGGGAGTCACCCGGCAGGAAGAAGCCGATGAGCAGGCCCGACTCGGCGAAGACGATCAGGAGCAGGCCCCAGATGCCGAACGTGTTCAGCAGATAGTCCGGGTCCAGCCAGCTTGGTCCGAGAGCAAGCGTCATCACGGGTCCGGGCTCCTGAAGGGGGTGAGGCAGGCAAGGGCAATGGCGGTGCAAAGTTATCAACGCCGGGTTTCCCTGCCAGGTTCCAGTGGCCCTCTCAGGATGCACTGTGCGTCAACTGTGGCAAACCTGTCGGTATGGGTATCGAAGACTTCGGCGGCGGCCAGAATCCGCAGGCGGATGTGCTCGTCGTCACCACGAACGACGTCCCGGGGTACCGGGTCCAGCAGGTCATCGGCGAGGTTTTCGGGCTGACCGTACGGTCCCGGCACCTCGGCAGCCAGATCGGCGCCGGACTGAAGTCCATGATCGGCGGCGAGCTGAAGGGCCTGACCAAGACGCTGGTCGAGACCCGGAACCAGGCCATGGAGCGGCTCGTCGAGCAGGCGCGGGCGCGGGGCGCCAACGCCGTGCTCATGTTCCGGTTCGACGTGACCGACGCGATGGACGGGGCCGCGGAGGTGTGCGCGTACGGGACGGCCGCCGTCATCGCCCAGGAGCCCATGGTGTGAGCCGGGCGCGCCTGCCGCGCGTCACTCCTGGTGCCGCTGCGCGTTCGCGTGGATCGCGGTGCTCAGGTGGTCGGCGACGCCCTCGCCCATGGAGTCGTAGAACGCCTTGAAGCGCTCGTCGGCCACGTACATGGCGCCGAGGGCGGCGTGCATCTCGTACGGGCACTCGTAGAACCACCGGGAGATGTGCGCGCGGTGCTCCTCGGCCATCGCCAGGGCGCGCTCGCCGGTCGGTTCCTCGCCGGCCGCGACGAGGGCCGCGTAGCGCGCGCTCCAGTCGTCGACCTCGGCCTTCATGCGCTGCCAGTCCTCCTTGGAGTAGGTCGCGGCCCGCCGCTGCGACTCGGCGTACGCCGCCGTGCCGCCCCAGCGGCGCTCGGCCTCCTCGGAGAACTCCTCCGGGTCCTTGTCCCCGAAGACCTCGAACCGCTCCTCCGGTGTGAGCTGGATCCCCATCTTCTGTGCCTCCATGGCGTGTTCGACGGCGTCGGCCATCTTCTGCAGTCTCTCGATGCGGGCGACGAGCACCTCGTGCTGGCGCCGCAGGTGGGCGCGGGGGTCCGTCGCCGGGTCGTCCAGCAGGGTCTGCACCTCGTCCAGCGGGAAGCCGAGCTCCCGGTAGAAGAGGATCTGCTGGAGCCGGTCGAGGTCCGTCTCGCTGTACCGGCGGTGGCCCGCGTGGTTGCGCTCGCTCGGGACGAGCAGGCCGATCTGGTCGTAGTGGTGCAGCGTCCGCACCGTGACCCCGGCGAATCCGGCCACCTGGCCCACCGAGTAACTCATGGCCCGCTCTCCTTCACGTGCGCGCTCTCCGTGCCGTACGGGAGTCGTACGGGTCGTACGCCCATCAGCCTGCGTCCTCACGTCACGTGAGGTGCAAGTCGTTCCGGCCCGCGTCCGACCGAACACTTCCGGGTGTTATGTGTCGAATGTCCGCTTAGGGTGACCGCGTGAGCACTCCCGCCGAAGCCCCGTCGCCATCGGGCCCGCCCACGGCCCCTCCCCCGGCTCCTCCCGCCGTGTCCGCTCGCACCCTGCTGCCGGTCGTCGGTCCTGCGATCGTCGTCGGCGTCGTCTGCAGTCTGCTCTTCCTCGCCCTCAGCTGGATCGCCGAACGGCTCCAGGACGTGCTCTGGGACGATCTGCCCGACGCGCTCGGCGTCGGCGGCTACTCGTCCCTCTGGATCATCGTCATGCTCACCCTGACGGGCGTCCTGGTCGGGCTCGTCGTCTGGCAGGCGCCCGGACACGCGGGCCCCGACCCGGCCACGATGGGCCTCGGCGGCGAGGAACCGCTGGCGCCCCGCGTCCTGCCGGGGCTCGCGCTGGCCGCCGCCCTGATGCTGGCCGGCGGGCCGAGCCTGGGCCCCGAGAACCCGATCATCGCCGTGAACGTGGGCCTGATGTTCTGGCTCGGCCGCACCCTGCTGCCCGCCTCGCCCGCCGCGCTCTGGCCGAACCTCGCCTCGGCGGCCACCATCGGCGCCCTGTTCGGCACCCCGATCGCCGCCGCCCTGCTGGTCTCCGAGGCCCTCGCCGGGCGGGCGATGCCGCTCAAGGGCTCGCTGTGGGACAACCTCTTCGGGCCGCTGCTCGCCGCCTCGGCCGGCGCGCTGACCACCACGCTCGTCGCCTCGCCCTCCTTCGACCTGGGGCTCGCCCCGTTCGATCACCCGGGCCCGGCCGACCTGGCGTCCGCGGTCGTCGTCGCCTGCGCGGCGGCCGTGCTCACCATGCTGGCGGTGTACGCGTTCCCGTACGTGCACGGCGCCTTCGGGCGGCTCGGCCACCCGATGCTGATGCTCCCGGTCGGCGGGCTCGTGCTCGGCCTGCTGGGCGCGCTCGGCGGCCATCTGACGCTGTTCAAGGGCCTGGAGGAGGTCAAGGAGATCGCGGCGGACCCGGAGGGCCGGTCGGCCGGCGAGTTCGCGCTGCTGACCGTGGTGAAGCTGGCGGCGCTGCTGGTCGCGGCGTCCTGCGGGTTCCGGGGCGGCCGGATCTTCCCCGCGGTCTTCGTCGGCGCCGCGTTCGGGCTGTGCGCGCACGCGCTCGTCCCCGGCGTGAATGCGTCGGTCGGCATCGCCGCGGGCGTCCTCGGCGTCCTGCTCGCCGTCACCCGCTCCGGCTGGGTCAGTCTCTTCACGGCGGCGGTCCTCGTCGCCTCGCCCGCGATCATCGCCCTGATGTGTATCGCGTCATTGCCCGCCTGGCTCCTGGTGACCGGACGGCCGCAGATGCAACTGTCGGAGGACGGCCGGGCCCTGCGCTGAGCCCGGCCGGCGCCGACTCGCTTCGTCCGCAAAGGAGTTACGGTCATGTCCCCGTTGCACCAGAGCCCTTCCGACAAGCCCGGCGAACGGCCGCTCGCCGTCAATCCCTTCTACGGCGAGGCCAATCCGACGGCCGGCATGGCGGACGCGCCGCCCAAGCACCGGCTGCCGGACCGGCCGCTGGCCCCGATGACCGCGTACCAGCTGGTCCACGACGAACTGATGCTGGACGGCAACTCCCGGCTCAACCTCGCCACCTTCGTCACCACGTGGATGGAGCCGCAGGCCGGCGTCCTCATGGGCGAGTGCCGGGACAAGAACATGATCGACAAGGACGAGTACCCGCGCACGGCGGAGCTGGAGCGCCGCTGCGTCGCCATGCTCGCCGACCTGTGGAACGCGCCGGATCCGACGTCCGCCGTGGGCTGTTCGACGACCGGGTCGAGCGAGGCGTGCATGCTCGCCGGGATGGCCCTGAAGCGCCGCTGGATGCGGCGCAGCGCCGACCGCTACCCCTCGCGCGAGGCCCGCCCCAATCTCGTCATGGGTGTGAACGTGCAGGTCTGCTGGGAGAAGTTCTGCACCTTCTGGGAGGTGGAGGCGCGGCAGGTGCCGATGGAGGGCGACCGGTTCCATCTGGATCCGGCGGCGGCCGCCGAGCTGTGCGACGAGAACACGATCGGGGTCGTCGGCATCCTCGGGTCGACCTTCGACGGGTCGTACGAGCCGATCGCCGAACTGTGCGCCGCGCTCGACGCGTTGCAGGAGCGCACCGGGCTCGACATACCGGTGCACGTCGACGGGGCGTCGGGCGCGATGGTCGCGCCGTTCCTCGACCCTGACCTGGCGTGGGACTTCCGCCTCCCGCGGGTCGCGTCGATCAACACGTCGGGCCACAAGTACGGGCTCGTGTACCCGGGGGTCGGCTGGGCCCTGTGGCGGAACGCGGACGCCCTGCCGGAGGAGCTGGTGTTCCGGGTGAACTACCTGGGCGGCGACATGCCCACGTTCGCGCTGAACTTCTCGCGGCCCGGGGCGCAGGTGGTCGCCCAGTACTACTCGTTCCTGCGGCTCGGCCGGGAGGGGTACCGGGCGGTGCAGCAGGCCACGCGGGACGTGGCGCGGGGGCTCGCCGAGCGGATCGAGGCGCTGGGCGACTTCCAGCTCATCACGCGCGGCGACGAGTTGCCGGTGTTCGCGTTCACCACGGCGGACGACGTGAAGGCGTTCGACGTGTTCGACGTGTCGCGGCGGTTGCGGGAGCGGGGGTGGCTGGTCCCGGCCTACACGTTCCCGGCGCACCGGGAGGATCTGGCCGTCCTGCGGGTGGTGTGCCGCAACGGGTTCTCGTCGGACCTGGCGGAGCTTCTGATCGAGGACCTGGGGCGGTTGCTGCCGGAACTGCGCCGCCAACCGCACCCCTTCACGCATGACCGCGAGGCAGCGACAGGCTTCCACCACTAACGGTTGACCGGCCCCCTGGGGGCGACTGCACCGCCATCCGCCCCCACGGGCGGAACCCTGCTCCTGGGACGGCGTCTGCGGGTGCGGAGGGGCTGCTCGCGCAGTTCCCCGCGCCCCTGGAGCGTCTGCCATGTCGCGGATCGATTTTTGGCGCGCGCCTCGTCGTGGTCGCTCGCGCAGTTCCCCGCGCCCCCGAGATGCGCACCTTCGGTGCGGCATCTCCCCGACGGGGGAGGCTGCGCGTCAGCGCATGCCTTCAGGGGCGCGGGGAACTGCGCGAGAAGTCCCGCCGGGCCGCAGAAGACGACGAAAGCTCGGCCCGGCAGATGCTCAGGGGCGCGGGGAACTGCGCGAGCAACCCCCACGCACCCGCACCAGACGCACCCCTACCTGCTCAGCGCAGCAAACCTTCGTACCGCCAGCGGAAAGAACACCGCCACCAACCCCACCGGCCACGCCAACGCCAGTGCCACCTCGTCCGCCCCACCCGGATTACCGAACAAGAACCTCACCGAGGACGCCGTCGCCGACATCGGGTTCCACTCGACGACCGCCCCGAGCCAGCCCGGCATGGTCTCCGGCACCGTAAAGGCGTTGGAGAGGAACCCCACCGGCCACACCAGGATCTGCACCGCCTGCACCAGCTCCGGCCGCCCCGCCACCATCGCCAGCCAGATCCCCATCCACAGCATCGCGAAGCGGAGGAGCAGGAGGAGGCCGAACGCCCCCACCAGCCCCCCGGCGGAGCCGTGCGTGCGCCAGCCCAGCGCGAGCCCGACCCCCGCCATGACCACCAGCGCCGCCGCCGACTGCACCATGTCCGCCACCGAACGCCCCACCAGCACCGCCCCGTTGGTCATCGGCATGGCCCGGAACCGGTCGATCACGCCCTTGTTCAGGTCCTGCGTCACCGCCAGCATCGTCGACTCCAGGCCGAACGCCATCGTCAGCGCCAGCATGCCGGGGACGAGGAAGTCGACGTAGTCACCCTCGATGCCTTTGCCGCCGCCGATCAGATACCCGAACATCACGAGCAGCATCACGGGGAAGACGAGGCCCACCAGGACCTGTACCGGTTGCCGGGCCCAGTGGGCGAGTTCGCGGCGGGTCATGGTCCAGGAGTCCGTGACCGCCCAGGTGATCGCGGTGCTCATGCCCGCACCTCCGTCAGTCGCAGGAACACCTCGTCGAGCGTCGGCCGGCGCAGCGCCACGTCCTCCGCCTCGATCCCGGTCTCCTGAAGGGCCCGGACGACGTCGGTGAGCGCGCCCATCCGGTCCTTCACCGGCGCGCTGACCAGCCGCCGGTCCGCGTCGACCTCGGCGCCGGACGGCAACAGGTCGGCGACGCGCGGGAGTTGGGCCGCGTCGCGGACGATCACGTCGATCCGGTCGCCGCCCAGTCGCGCCTTGAGCTGGTCCGGCGTGCCGTCGGCGGCGACCCGGCCCCGGTCGACCAGCGAGATCCGGTCGGCGAGCTGGTCGGCCTCCTCCAGGTACTGCGTGGTGAGCAGCACCGTCGTGCCGCCGCCCACCAGCGAGCGCACCGCGGCCCAGACCTCGGCGCGGCCGCGCGGGTCGAGGCCCGTCGTCGGTTCGTCGAGGAAGAGGACCTCGGGGTCGGTGATGAGGGACGCCGCGAGGTCGAGCCGGCGCCGCATGCCTCCGCTGTACGCCTTGACGGCCTTGCGGCCGGTGTCCGCGAGGCCGAACCGGGCGAGGAGTTCGTCGGCCCGCACGCCCGCCCCGCGCGCCCCCAGGTGGTGGAGGCGGCCGAACATCTCCAGGTTCTGCCGCCCGCTCAGCTCCTCGTCCAGCGCCGCGTGCTGGCCCAGCAGCCCGATCCGGCGCCGCACCTCGCCCGGCGCGGTGCGCACGTCGTGGCCGGCGACCACGACGCGGCCCTCGTCCGCGCGCAGCAGCGTCGCCATGACGCGGACGGCGGTGGTCTTGCCCGCCCCGTTCGGCCCGAGCACCCCGTGCACGGTGCCCCGGCCGACCGTCAGGTCGAGCCCGTCCAGCGCCGCCTTCTCCCCGTACCGCTTGCACACCCCTTCGGTGACGATCGCGTCCGTCATCCGGCTCCCTCCGCTCGCCGCACAGTCCACCTAGTCAAACTTGACTAGGTGGACGAAGGTAACCGACCCTCATCCATTCGTCAAACTTGATTAGCGATCTTCCTCCGGAGCCCGCCGCTCAGTCCGCGCCGTCCGCTCGGCCTGCTCCCCCGCGGCGAAGGGGTTCTCCTGCCCCTCCGCGAGCACGCCGACGAAGGGGTCCCCCTCGCCCGCGAAGGTGTACGCGCCGCCCTCGATCCGGGCGATCAGCCCCCGGGTCCACTTCGCGCCGGTGTCCGCCGAGTACACCCAGTAGTTCATGATCTCGCCGATGTGGCCGAGCTGCTCGGGGCCGTCCTCGGGCGTGTAGTACTCGGTGACGGAGGTCCGCCACTCCTCGATCCGGCGCACCCGCTCCTTGAGCAGGCCCATCGCCTCCTCGCGCGGCAGGTCGACCATGAAGCCGAGGGCCGCCGTGAGGATGTCGGGCCGCTGGTCGTAGGCGGTGAGCGACTCACGGAGCAGGGCGAGGTACTCCTCGGTGCCCTGCTCCGTGATCTCGTACTCGGTGCGCGGCGGGCCGCCCGCCGTGGACGGGGCGACCTCGTGCGCGACCAGCAGCCCTTGCTTCGCCATCTGCTTCAGGGCGTGGTAGATCGACCCCGGCTTGGCGTTCGACCACTCGTGGGCGCCCCAGTACTCCAGGTCGTTGCGCACCTGGTAGCCGTGCGCGCGGCCGTGCTGGCGTACGGCCCCGAGGACCAGGAGGCGGATCGCTGACATGGAGTCAAGCGTAGGACGTGACCGGTCCTCACTGGTGGGCGAGGGCCACCAGCTCGAAGGCGGTCTTGCCGTCCAGGGACTCCCGGACGATGTCGGCGTGGCCCGCGTGCCGGGCCGTCTCGCGGATCAGGTGCAGACCGAGCCAGCGCAGCGAGACCTCCTGGCCGTCGGGGAACCAGGGCTCGTCGGGCAGCGGGAACGTGTCGTCGAGGCCGGGAGCCGCCCGGAAGAACTCCTCGGTGCGGCGCGCCACGTCCTCCCAGTACGCGAGGACCGACTTCACCGACTCGCCCTCCAGGAGCCGGAAGCCGTCCAGATACGCCTCCTGCGTGCGCTCCACCTGGGGCCTCGGACCGCCGGCCAGGGCGATCCAGCCCTCCTCGACCTCGGCCACGTGCTTGGCGATCCCCACCAGGGACAGGGAGCTGGCGCTGGGCGTGGCGGACGCCTGCTCGTCGGTGAGGCCGAGCAGGGACCGGCGGATGCCGCCCCGCTGCTCCTCGATGAACGCGAGCAGCGCCCCGCACTCGTCGCCTCGGGCTTCGGGAGAAACGTGCATGACCATCGGGGGCCGCCTTTCGTCGTCGCCTTGCTGCCGGTACCGAGAAAGATAGGGAGGCTTGCGGTCAGCTTCTGGCCGCAAGGCGGATGGCGCCACCGATTTACGCGTAGGAACTTTCCTACGTTTGACGCGTAGGGAATCTCCTACTTATCGTGGCGGCATGAACGTCACCCACGCCTCCTTCGTCACCCTCCCCGTCGCCGACCAGGACCGGGCCCTGCGCTTCTACGTCGACGTGCTCGGCTTTGACATCACCGCGGACCGGGAGATGCCGCCGGGGCGCTGGCTGCAGGTCGCCCCCGCCGGCGCGCAGACCGTCTTCACGCTCGCCGGCCCGGGCATGGGCGGTTTCGTGCCGGGATCGGCGCAGGGGATCATGTTGGTCACGACCGATGTCGACGCCGACTGCGCCCGCCTGGCCGCCGCCGGGGTCGAGGTCAGCGGTCCCGACGAACTGCCGTGGGGGCGGATGGCGGGATTCCGCGACCCGGACGGCAACGGTCTGATGCTGATCACGGAGAAGGAAGGCTTCTGACGCCATGGCCACCGCGAGCACGCGTGACACCGCCGGGCAGGACCGGCTGTTCGCCGCGCTCGCCAACGGCACCCGGCGCGAGGTCCTGCGACTGCTGCGCGAGCGGGGGCCGCAGCCGGCGGGGGCCATCGCCGACCGGTTCGACATGGCCCGGCCGAGCCTGTCGGAGCACCTGAAGGTGCTGCGGGAGGCCGGACTGGTGAGCGAGGAGCGGGCCGGCCGGCAGCGCATCTACCGGCTGGAGGCCGCCCCGCTCGCCGACGTGCAGGACTGGCTGCACCCCTACGAGCGGTTCTGGCGGCAGCGGCTGACCGGCCTCGGCGAGGTGCTGGACGCCATGCCCGACGATGACGCCTCATGAGCACCGACGAGCCCGACCCCACTCGCATCACCGTCGACCAGTTCCTCCCGCACCCGCCGGCCAAGGTCTGGCGGGCGCTGACCGAGCCCGAGCTGATCCGGCGCTGGATGATGCCCGGCAGCGAGGACTTCCAGCTCCGGATCGGGCACCGGTACGCGATGACCTCGGTCCCGCGCCCGAACACGAACTTCTCGGGAACGGTCGACGTCGAGGTGCTCGACTACGCGGACGGGCGGATGCTGAGCGTCCGCTGGACCGACCGCGACCCCGCCAACGCCGCGGACTGGACGATCACTTGGACCCTGGAGCCGGAAGGGCGCGGGACGCGTCTCTTCCTTGTGCACGAGGGGTTCGACCCGGACGACCCGGCGCAGGAGATGGCCCGGAAGATCATGGACGGTGGCTGGCGTTCGCATGTCATGCGCGCATTGGGGCAGGTACTCGGCAGCTACTGACAACGCTGTAACCGAGGGAACACCCCGCGTGCACGTGCATCTGCCCATGCATTGGCATATGAACACAGCTATGATCCTGGACAGTTGGGGCAGTTGACCACTGCTTTCTCATCCATCACAGGGTCAGTTCACAGTCACAGCACCACCGGGGAGCGAACCGTGCATCACGTGTACAACGGCATGGCGGCCACGGAGCTGCACGGAGTGGTCTGGCAGAAGAGCAGGCACAGCAACTCGCAGGGTTCCTGCGTGGAGTTCGCCAAGCTGCCCGGCGGCAGGGTCGCCGTCCGCAACTCGAACTTCCCCGACGGTCCCGCGCTCGTGTACACGCCCGCGGAGATCGAGGCGATGCTGCTCGGTGTGAAGGACGGGGAGTTCGACCATCTGGTAGCGGGCGCCTGACGCGCGTAGATCCGGCACGCGCCACGTCCTACCCGTCCGTACGCCGATACGGGCCCGCGTTCACAGTCTGAACAGAGCCCAGACGACCTTTCCGCTCAGCGTGCCCGCCAGCGGATGCCACCCCCAGCCGTCACTGAACGAATCGACGAGGAACAGGCCGCGCCCGGACTCCGAGGCGAAGTCGTCCACCACGCCCTCGCCGTCGCCCGCGACCGGGCTGTCGTTGCTGGGATCGCGCACCGCGCAGACCACCCGTGAGGCCCAGCGCATCAGGTGCAGCCGTACGGGCGGGTCCTGGTCGTACGGGGTGTCGGCCGGCAGCGCGTGCCGCAGGGCGTTCGTGACCAGCTCCGAGACCACCAGACAGATGTCGTCGAAGCGCTCGGGCACGTCCCAGTCGGCGAGGGTGCGGCGGGTGAACTCCCGTGCGCTGCGCACCGCTTCGTAGCGGGCGGGCAGGGCGCACGACGCGGCACTGGAGACGGCCGAGGGATCGAGCGGAGGCAGCCCCTGCCTTAACGGCTCGAGCATGGTCGATCCATTCGTCCCCATGCGAGGCTCTCCCCAGTTTCGCAGTACGTAGCGAGCGGTGGTGACGACCATCGTTCCGAATGCGTACATCGGATGCAAGGGCAGATGCACGTGCACGCGCCCGACTTGGTCGTTCCCGCACCGCTTCTTGCTCATTTCTTCCTACGACTTCTTGCGCAGCCCTTTCGGCATCTCTCCCTTTCTGTAACCGAACGAGTACGGGCTGGAGCGTTTTAATGGCAGACTGCGGCCCTTGAACCGATGGGGAGGATGAAGAGACGTGACCGCTGGGGAGTCGAGCGGCTCGGTGGTGCGGCGCATTCTGCTGGGCTCGCAACTGAGGCGCCTGAGGGAAGCGCGCGGCATCACACGAGAGGCCGCCGGCTACTCGATCCGCGCCTCCGAATCGAAGATCAGCCGCTTGGAGTTGGGACGGGTGAGCTTCAAGGCGAGGGACGTAGAGGATCTGCTGACGCTGTACGGGGTGGCGGACGAGGCCGAGCGCACCGCGCTGCTCTCCCTCGTGAAAGAGGCCAACGTCGCGGGCTGGTGGCACAGTTACTCGGACGTGCTGCCCGGCTGGTTCCAGACGTACATCGGCCTGGAGGGCGCCGCCTCGCTGATCCGCGGCTACGAGGCCCAGTTCGTGCACGGCCTGCTGCAGACCGAGGCGTATGCGCACGCGGTCGTCCGGCACGGCATGAAGGGCGCCGCCGCCGAGGACATCGACCGGCGCGTGGCACTGCGCCTGGAGCGCCAGAAGCTGCTGGTCGCCGAGCGGGCGCCGGACATCCACATCGTGCTCGACGAGGCCGCGCTGCGCCGCGTGCAGGGCGGGCGCGACGTGATGCGCGGACAGCTGGAGCATCTGATCGAGGTGGCCCAACTGCCCCATCTGACGCTGCAGATCATGCCGTTCAGCCACGGCTGGCACTCCGGCGAGTCCGGCACCTTCACCGTGCTCACCTTCCCGGAGTCCGACCTCTCGGACGTCGTCTTCCTCGAACAGCTCACCAGCGCCCTGTACTTGGACAAGCGCGAGGACGTCGCGCAGTACGAGCGGGCGATGGCGCAGCTCCAGGAGGAGTGCCCCTCGCCCGAGGAGAGCATCGATCTGCTGCGCCGGGTACTGACTGAATTCGCGTAAATACAACGGCAGTTGACCGATCCCTTGCCGCAACTGACAGGTAACGGACGTACCATGACGTCACTTCAGGTGTCCGGCGCTGCAGCAAGGGATCTCCCCATGACCTCAAAGTCGTCACAGTCCGCACAGGCGTACTTCACGGAACTGGACCGGCAGTACATCGACGGCGAGTGGCGTGACGGGCGCGGGTCCTGGGACATCATCGACTTCAACCCGTACAGCGGCGACAAGCTGGCCTCGATCACCGTCGCATCGGCCGACGAGATCGACGAGGCGTACCGGGCCGCCGAGCGGGCGCAGAAGGACTGGGCGAAGACCAACGCGTACGCGCGCCGGATGGTCTTCGAGCGGGCGCTGCACAT
Organism: Streptomyces sp. KL116D; assembly: GCF_030766975.1. Lineage (NCBI taxonomy): Bacteria > Bacillati > Actinomycetota > Actinomycetes > Kitasatosporales > Streptomycetaceae > Streptomyces > Streptomyces sp. KL116D. The sequence goes on from NZ_JASERH010000110.1 coordinate 44,257, forward strand.
CGTCGAGGAGCGCGAGGCGGACATAGCCGACGCCATCATCGACGAGCTCGGCGGCACGCGGGTGAAGGCCGGGTTCGAGCTGCACCTGGCCAAGGAGTTCCTGCGCGAGGCCGTCCAGCTGGCGCTGCGCCCGCAGGGCCGCGTCATCCCCTCCCCGGTGGACGGCAAGGAGAACCGGCTCTACCGGGTGCCGGTCGGGGTGGTCGGCGTCATCTCCCCCTTCAACTTCCCGTTCCTGCTGTCGCTCAAGTCCGTCGCCCCGGCGCTGGCGCTGGGCAACGGCGTGGTCCTGAAGCCGCACCAGAACACGCCGATCGTCGGCGGCTCGCTGGTCGCGAAGATCTTCGAGGACGCGGGGCTGCCGGCCGGTCTGCTGAACGTGGTGATCACGGACATCGCCGAGATCGGTGACGCGCTCCTGACCCACCCGGTCCCGAAGGTCATCTCCTTCACCGGTTCGGACAAGATCGGTCAGCACGTCGCGACCGTGTGCGCCTCGCAGTTCAAGCACGCGGTCCTGGAGCTCGGCGGCAACAGCGCGCTGACGGTGCTCGACGACGCCGACATCGACTACGCGGTCGACGCGGCGGTCTTCAGCCGCTACGTGCACCAGGGCCAGGTCTGCATGGCCGCGAACCGGATCCTGGTGGACCGCAAGGTCGAGAAGGAGTTCACCGAGAAGTTCGTGGCGAAGGTCAAGGGCCTGAAGGCGGGCGATCCGCGCGACCCGTCGACCGTGATCGGCCCGGTCATCAACTCCACGCAGGCGGACGCCGTGTCGGCCGTCGTGGAGCAGGCCCTCGCCGAGGGCGGGACCGCGCTCGTCCGGGGCGAGGTGGACGGGAACCTGGTGGAGCCGGTCGTCCTCACCGGCCTGCCCGCCGACTCACCGGTGCTGCGCCAGGAGATCTTCGGTCCGGTGGCCCTGCTCATCCCCTTCGACGGGGACGAGGAGGCGGTCCGGATCGCGAACGACACGCCCTACGGGCTGAGCGGCGCCGTGCACACCGGGGACATCGAGCGGGGCGTGGCGTTCGCCCAGCAGATCGACACCGGCATGATCCACGTCAACGACGGGACCGTGCACGACGAGCCGCTCGTGGCGTTCGGCGGCGAGAAGCGGTCCGGCCTCGGCCGGCTGAACGGCGAGGCGACCGTGGAGGCCTTCACCACGCAGAAGTGGATCTCGGTCCAGCACGGCCGCTCGCAGTTCCCGTTCTAGCCCCCTGCCTTGCGAAGACCCTCCGGGGCGCGGCGGTGCCGCGCCCCGGAGGGTCTTCTGCTTCCGCTGCCGGCTACTTCCCGTACCGGCGCTGGAAGCGCTCGACGCGGCCCGCGGTGTCCAGGACCCGCTGGTTGCCGGTGTAGAAGGGGTGGCTGACGTTCGAGATCTCGACGTCGACGACGGGGTAGGTGTTCCCGTCCGTCCACTCGACGGTCTTCTCGCTCGTCATCGTCGAGCCGGTCAGGAAGCTGTGGCCGGCGGCCCGGTCGCGGAAGACGACGGGGGCGTACTCGGGGTGGATGCCGTTCTTCATGGTGGTCATCGCTCCTCTCGGAAGTCGACGTGGCGGCCCGCTACGGGGTCGTACTTGCGCAGGGCCAGGCGGTCCGGGTCGTTGCGGCGGTTCTTGCGCGTCACGTACGTGAAGCCGGTCCCCGCGGTGGACCTGAGTTTGATCACTGGGCGGAGTTCGTTGCGTGCCATGTGGCTCAGTATATGAAAATGACTCCCGTTTTCAATAGGGTGGGGCTCGTCGGGAGTGAGAGGTGCGTCACGCCGTTTTCCTGCCCGTGGCCTGTCGTTCGTCCTGGTGACTGCTGGTAACTTGCAGCCGCGATTCAGGACAACAGCAGTGACGTAGGGGGATGTTGTGCGCATCAGGAACGTACGGGTCGTCGCGGGTGCCGCGGCCGTCGTGGCCGCTCTCGCGGTGACCGGCTGCAGCAGTGACGACGGCGGCAAGGACAAGGGCAAGGACAAGGCGTCGGACGGGTCGTCCTCGTCGGCGGCGCCCGACGGCGGAGCGTCGTCCGGCGGGTCGACCGGATCCGCGAAGGACGCCGAGGGCATCTGGAGCGCCACCACGGACGGGAAGCCCGTCGTCCTCGTCGTCGGCGGCAAGCAGGCGTCGCTGAGCACGGGTGACGGACACCTGTGCGTCGGGGCGCTGGCCGACATGGGCAAGCCGATGCTGAACCTCAAGTGTGCGGACGGCAGCACCGACCGCACGATGGGGGCGATCGAGTCCAACGACGGCACGACGATGAAGGTCTCCTGGGACGCCGGGGCGCGGGACACCTTCACGAAGTCCAAGGACGGGAAGCTGCCGGAGGGGCTGCCGAGCGGGATGCCCACCAACTGACCCGTCCCGCCCCGTCCGTCGGGCCGTGCGCTCTCAGGAGCCGCGCGGCCCGTCCGGCGTTTCCGGGGCTCGGGAAGCTTCCGGGGCCTTGTCCTGCGCCTCGTCCCGAGGCTTGACGGTCATCGGGGGCTCGTCGGTGTCGAGGGCCTCGGTGAGTTCGTCGAGGGTGCCGAGGAGCAGGCCGGCGCCGCGGCGCACGACCCGGTCGGGGACGCCCTCGCCGTCCCAGGCGTCGAGGGCGGCGCGGACCGGTTTCCAGCGCGGGACCCGGCGCTCGCGGATAGCGCGGGCGCCGTCGCGGGTCGCCGCGCGCAGGGCGTCGGCGAGCTGCTCGGCCGCGGGGACCGGGGTGGCGTCGCGCTCCGGGAGATGGGCCTCCATCAGCATCGCGACGCGGCCGAAGTGGTGCAGGGCGTGCGCGGCGTCGTCGGCGGCGGCCCGGGACAGGCCGCGGTGCCGTACGGGTTCGGTCTTGGCCCTGGCCACCGCCTCCTGCCAGGCGATGTGCGCGTTACGGGCGTTCAGCAGGGCCTCGCGGACGTCCGGGCAGGACTTGCCCTCCGGGTGGGCGTAGTGGCCGACGACCGCGGCCGCGTACTCACCGAGCGCGGTGAGCCAGTCGGCGAGGCGGGTGCGCAGGCGCGGGGTCTCCCAGGCCGGGTACAGGGCGTACGACAGCATCGCCAGGAGGCCGCCGACCAGGGTGAGCACGACGCGCTCCGGGACGGTCTGGTCCCAGGTCTCGCCGCCCATGCCGAGCAGGAAGACGACGTACGCGGCGACGCAGGCCTGGGCCGCGAGCTGGCCCGTGCGCATGAGCAGGTACATCAGGCAGGCGCAGGTGACGGCCAGGGCGGCGGAGAGGTAGGTGTCCGGGGTCGTCAGCTGGACGACCCCGGTGGCCAGGGCCACGCCCACGAGCGTGCCGCCGAACCGGGCCACCGCGCGGGAGTACGTCTGGGAGAAGTCGGGCCGCATGATCATCACGGCCGCCATGGGAGCCCAGTAGCCGTGACCGAACGGGAGCGCGTTCCCCAGGAGGTAGCCGATGACGGCGACCACGGTGACACGGGTGGCGTGCCGCAGGATCGGCGACCCGGGCCGCACCTCTTTGCGCACGGCGGCGACGACCACGGGCAGCAGCCGGACGAGGCTGGGGCGGTTCAGGAGGGTGGGGGGTTGAGCCGTGGGGGCGGGCGGGCCCGGCGCTGGGGTCGGCGGGGCGGCCGCCGGGGTCGGCGGATCGGCCGCCGGGACGGGGGAGCTGGGCGCGGGGGTGGGCAGGTCGGGCGCCGGGATGGGCGAATCGGACGCGGGAGCGGGCGCGCTGGTCGTCGCGATGGGCGGGTCGGTCGGCGGGGCCTGGGGTCCGGTGGACCGGGGTGGGCGGCGGAGGGCGCGGAGAGGGGCCGTTGCCCAGTGCCGGGTGAGGGTGGGTGAGGCGGCTGCCTCCGACGGGGTGCCGCCCGCCGTCTCGACCACGTCGCGGAGCAGCGAACCCAGGCGGGTGGCCGCTCGCCGGGGCGGGCCCGTGAGGATGACGCTGGTGTCCGGGGTGCGGAAGACCGCGACCGCGCCCGCCGGGATCGACACCGGGTCGCCGTGCCGGATGGCGCGGGCCGCCGCGTCCAGGATCGAACCGGTGGCGGCGAGGAGTTCCCTGACCCGGTCGCGTTCGGGCCCCTCCGCCGGGACGCCGACCGCCGGGTCGGCGAGGGAGGCGAGGACCGGCCGGATGCGTTCGGCGAGGCCGCGCGCGCCGTGCAGCTGGGCAGGGCGGGTGCGGGCCTGGCGCGGGGTGAGGGCGGCGGCGCTGCGGGCCAGCATCAGCGGTTCGGGGTCGAACGGGGCGACCGGGTCGTGGCGCAGCCGGCGCGCGTAGTCGGCCTCGGCCGCGAGGGCGTCGGCGAGTGCGTCGCGCTGCGCTCCCCATCTCCGTACGGGAAAGAGGATCACCAGGGCCGCCTGGACCAGGCCGCCGAAGATCATCATCGCGGCGTGCGCGGCGGCCTCGGAGATCGACGTCGGCAGGGTGATGGTCACCAGCATCATCGCGACGTTCGACGAGGCGATGATGCCGATGGTCGGGCCCGCCGCCCAGGACAGGCCCGCCAGGAACGTCCAGACGGCGAGGAGGGGCAGGAAGAGGGCCAGGTGGGAGCCGGTGAGGTAGCCGAGGAACGTGGAGATGCCGAGGCTCGCGCCGGAGGCCACGGCCAGCTCGGGGCGGGGCCGCCAGCTGCGCTGGAACGTCGCGATCGCCGCCTGGAACGCGCCGAACGCCGAACCGGCCGCCACCAGCGGCCCGAACAGCGCGAGGCTCACGGCGATGACGATGGCGAGACCCGCCGCGCCGCGCAGGGCGATCGAGGGTTCCAGCCGTTTCCGCTCGACCGTCAGTCCCGAGCGGGTGGTGTCCTTCAGCGCCCGGAACCAGCTCACCCCGCCAGAATACGGGCGTGGTGGACAAATGACCCAAAAATGGACCTGGCGATGCCGTAGCGGCCCCGCACTCCGGAGCCGCGCCCGCCTCAGCCCTCGTCGCGGAGCACCAGGGCCAGCAGCCCCGGGAAGCGCGCGTCGAACTCCTCGCGGCGCAGCCGGTTCAGCCGGCGCGGCCCCGCGTCCTTCTGCTCCAGCAGCCCCGCCTCGCGCAGCACCGCGAAGTGCCTGCTGAGCGTGGCCTTGGTGACCGGCACGTCGAAGGTCCCGCAGGTCCGCTCCCAGGGGCCCGACGCGGCCAGCTCGCGCACGAGGGTGCGGCGGACCGGGTCCGCGAGGGCGAGCAGCGCCGATTCGAGGGACACCTCCCGGGGGTCGATGTGGACCGGTGCCGCCCGGTGGCTCGCGCCCGTGCCCGTCGATGTCATGCCCTGCACTCCCTTCCTCGCCTCCGGCCCGCCCGGCCGGCCGACCGTCTCCTCGCGGCCCGAACGCCTTGCAGAGTGTTCGACGCCGTGCGTACACTCCGTGGCGGGTGTTCGTTCCCCATCAAACAGTCTACCGTCCCGTACGGAGGAGTCCGCCATGCCCGCGTCCCCGCAGCCACCCTCCCCCATCGGCGTCGGCATCGTCGGCCTCTCCGCCCGGCGCGGCTGGGCCTCCACCGCCCACCTGCCCGCCCTGCGCGGCCTCAAGGGCTTCGAGGTACGGGCCCTCTCCGCCAGCAGCGCCGAGTCCGCGCGGCAGTCCGCCGAGAAGCACGGCGTCGCACACCATTTCGGGACCGCCGCCGAACTGGCCGCGTCCGACGCGGTCGACCTGGTGGTCGTCACCGTCAAGGTGCCGGACCACCGCGAGATCGTCAGGTCCGCCCTGGCCGCGGGCAAGGCGGTGCTCTCCGAGTGGCCGCTGGGCACCGGCCCCGCCGAGGCCGAGGAGCTGGCCTCCCTCGCCGCCGCGCACCGGCTGCGCACCTTCACCGGGCTGCAGGCGCGCTCCGCCCCTGTGGTGCGGTACCTGCGCGACCTGGTCGCCGACGGTTACCTGGGCGAGGTGCTGTCGACCACCCTGGTCGCGGACGGGCGGGGCTGGGGAGCCGCGTTCCCGGAAGGCGGCGCGTACCTGCTGGACCGCAGGTCGGGGGCGAACCTGCTGACCATTCCGTTCGGGCACACCCTGGACGCCCTGACCATGGTGCTCGGCGACCTCGACGAGGTCGGCGCGGTCACCGCCACCCGCCGCCGGGCGATCGAGGACCCGCACACCGGTCTGGTCCACCGGCCCGACGTCCCCGACCAGGTGGTCGTCGGCGGCGTGCTCTCCTCCGGCGCGGTGGCCTCCGTGCACTACCGGGGCGGCCGGTCGCGGGGCACCGGCTTCCGCTGGGAGATCAACGGGACCGACGGGGACCTCGTCGTCACCGGTGACCACGGGCACCTGCAGATGGGCGAGTACGCCGTCACGGGGGCCCACGGCACCGACACCGCGCTCGGCCCGCTCCCCGTGCCCGAGCACTACTTCGAACCCGAACTCCGGGAGCTGCGCGGCACCACCGCGTACAACGTCGGCGCCGCCTACGAACAGATCCGCCGCGACCTGACGGACGGCACCTCCCTGGTACCCGACTTCGCCCACGCCGCCCGGCACCACCGACTGCTCGACCGCATCGAGCGCGCGGCGCACCGCGGCTGACCCGAGGAGCAGGCTGTCCGGGGCCCGGTCACCGCCCTGCGGCACTCCCACGCCCACCGAACCGGCCGGGCCCGGCGCACCCCTGCCTCCACCGAACCGGCCGGTCACCCGGCCACCGCCTGCAGCACGTCCGCCGAACCGGCCCCGTCCGGCCTGCCCGGACCCCCGCTCCACCGAACCAGCCGGGCACCCGGCCACCGCCTGCGGCACGTCCATCCTCCGAACCGGCCCCGTCCGGCCTGCCCGAGCCCCCGCTCCACCGAACCGGCCGGGCACCCGGTCACCGCCTGCGGCACGTCCGCCGAAGGGGACCCGGTCCGCCGGGCCCGCGCTCTCGTCGAGCCGCGACACCCGGCCAGCAGGCCCCGCTCACCGCCACGCAGCGCCCCCGCCGAGCCGGCCCCGGTCCGGCCTGGCCGGGCCCCCGCCGAGTCGCGCCCGGTCCGCCGCCGCGGCGCCCTCGCCCCAGCCCGCGCCGTCCGTGACCCCCCTCATCCGGGTCGTCACGGTCTCCGGGAACATCTCCTCGGCCCGGCCGGCCACCGCGACGTCCCGCGCCACGAGCACCGGCAGCAACCCGCCGCCCTCCTCCTCGGCCACCCGCCCGGCGACCGCGGCCAGCCGGTCGCCGATGCGATGGGCGTACGCGGCCAGGAACGACTGCCGGAACGTCTTCGTGCGCCGCCGGCCACCCGCCCGCTGCTCCGCCTCGGCCCGCGTCATCGCCGCGTCGGCCTGCACCAGCAGCGACGTGTACAGCAGCTCCACCACCTCCAGCTCGGGCTCGAAGCCGACGACCGTCGAGAAGCCGAAGCCGCTGTTCCACACCGCCCGGCACCGGTTCGCCGACGCCACCGCGTCGAGCAGCACCGCCTTCGCCGTCTCGTACGGGGCGTCGACCCCGATCCGGCAGGCGGCGGGCGCGTCCTCGGCGTGCGTACGGGAGGCGAGCAGCGCCTCGTCGACGGAGTGCCGGGCCATCAGCTCCTGCGCCTTCGCCGTCAGCGCCTCGGCCTCCGGCGGGTACCCGGTCGCCTCCGCCTTCGCGAGCAGCGCCCTGATCCGGGCCAGGGCGCGCGGCTCGCCCACGACGGGCACGGTCACCGGCTGCCCCGGCACCGGCCCGACCGGCTCGATCGCGGGCAGCCGCAGCAGCAGCCGGTACAGCTCCAGGGTCACGGTGGCGGACGAGAAGCGGTCCTGGCGGGGCCCGTCGCCGTCCGGAGGCAGTTCGGCGAGCTGGGCCGCCCAGCGCGGCGGCAGGGTGTCGTAGCGCGTGCACTCGGCCCGGACGAGGCGCGCGGCGAGCCGGACGTGCGCCGCGTCCAGCGACTCCTCCCGTACGACCATCCGGATCACGTCGGCCGGCTGCCAGCCACGCTCCCAGGCCCGGCGCACGAACTCCCGCCCGCGCAGCGCGAGTTCGGCGTCGGCGGCCGGGTCGGCGGCGAGCAGGGACGCGGCGGTGTCCAGGTCGCCGTCGCCGCCCGGCCCGTACAGGGCGGCGACGAAGGCGCGCTCCACGGTGCTAGTGCTCACGGCTGTCCCAGGAGGCGCGGGACGCGGCGATCGCGGGCTTGTGGTCGCGCGACCAGTCGGCGAGCCCCTTGATCAGGTGGGTGAGGCTGTGCCCCATCGCGGTCAGCTCGTACTCCACCTGCGGCGGGATCGTCGGGTGCACCGTGCGGCTGACCAGGCCGTCGCGCTCCAGACGGCGCACCGTCAGCGTCAGCATCCGCTGCGAGATGCCGGTGACGGCACGCTGCAGCTCGCGGAACCGCCGTACGCCCGCGGCGAGTTCGACCACGACGAGCACCGACCACTTGTCGCCGAGCCGGTCGAGCACGTCCCGGATCCCGCAGTCGTCGTGGTCGTCGCAGGTGACGACCGGCTCCGGGGTGGTTACCTCCGTGTGCCCCACTGACATCAAAGTGCCTCCTTACGCGCGTCCGCCCACGCCCCGACGATGGTCTCAGCAAACCCGACGCATCACCCGAGGGGGACCTTCCATGCTGCTGCTCACAGGCGCTTCCGGCGGACTCGGCACGTTGATCGCCGAGCGGCTCGCGGGCCGTGACGACGTCGTGCTCGGCACCCGCGAACCCGGCGCCGGGGGTGGGGACGGGCGCCGCCGGATCGACTTCGACGCCCCCGACACCCTCGCCGAGGGCTTCGCCGGAGCGGACACCGTGCTGCTGGTCTCGGCGGGTTACGGCGAGGACGACACCGTCATCGCCCGTCACGACGCGGCGATCTCGGCGGCCGAGAAGGCGGGGGTGCGGCACGTCGTCTACACGAGCCTGTCCGGTGACGGCGACCACCTCCCGTACGCGCTCGCCCACCGCTGGACCGAGCGGCGCCTGCGGGAGTCGTCCCTGGCCTGGACGGTGCTGCGCAACGGCCTCTACGCCGAGCTGCTCGCCTTCCTCGCCGCGCCGGACGCGTCCGGCGTGATCACGGCGCCGCTCGCCGGGGGGCGGCTCGCGGCGGTGGCCCGGGCCGATCTGGCGGAGGTCGCGGCGCGGGTGGCGCTCGATCCGTCGCCGCATGCGGGGCGTACGTACGAGCTGGTCGGCGAAGTGGCCCTGGGTGGCCGGGAGTTGGCGTCTGCCGTCGGCGCATCGTACGAGCCGGGGACGCTCGCGGAGGTACGGTCCCGGCTCTCGGCGTCCGGCGCGGTGCCGTTCCAGGTGCCGATGCTGGTCGGTACGTACGCGGCGATCGCAGCGGGTTTCCTCGACGGCTCCGGCGTGCCCGCCGCGGACCGCCGCACGCTCCGCACCCTCCTGGACCGCGCCCCCCACCCCGCACTCACCACGTACGCGCAGGCCCTGCCCCTGACCGCGCCGTAGGCCCAGCGGGGTGGGACTTCTCGCGCAGTTCCCCGCGCCCCTGACAGCACGGCTACGCGCCGTAGCCATCACCGGTTGTCCACCGAGTACGACTCTCATCGTGGTCGCTCGCGCCGTTCGCCGCGCCCCTCAGAGCACGGCTACGCGCCATAGCCATCACCGGTTGTCCGCCGAGTACGACTCTCGTCGTGGTTGCTCGCGCCGTTCCCCGCGCCCCTGGAGCATGCGGCTTCGCCGCAGCCCCATAGGCGCCCCACGAGACGGCGCACGAAGTGCGCCTCTCAGGGGCGCGGGGAACTGCGCGGCCAGCCCCCACCCGCCCGCAGCCCGCGACGAAACCCCCACCCGGCAGACGCAGCCGGCATTTCAGGGGCGCGGGGAACTGCGCGACCAGCCCCCACCCGCCCGCAGCCCGCGACGAAGGCCCGCCCGGCAGACGCAGCCGGCACCCACCCGCAGCCGCACACGACCCGCCCGACCAACCCCCACCCACCCCCACACGACACAACACACACCCAGCCCCACCGGCAGCACCACATACACGCCGCAGAAGAGGAGCACCGCACCCGTCACCCCGCACCCCAGCACCGCCCCCCACCACAACCCGCCACCCCGCGGCAGCAGCACCACCGCCGCCGCCAGCCCGGCCAAGGTCACCGCCACCAGGCACGCCGACGTGCCGTGCAGCAGCGTGTCGAGGCCGATCAACCCGTACGCACAGGCCACGACACCGACCCCCGACGCCCCGGCCACCAGCGACAGACTGCGCCGCACCCGGACGAGCCCCCGCGGCAACGCCCCCTCCGCGGCGAGCCGCGCCCCGAGCCGCGCCGCCCCCGCGAGATACGCGTTGACCGCCCCGAACGTGAGGAGCAGCGCCGCCACCGCCGCCAACGGCCGTGCCGCGGAGCCAAGTTCACGTTCCAGGAGCAGCGTCAGCGGCGTCGACGTACGCCCCGCCACCCCACCGAGCACCCCGATCGTGACGACCGCGAGCCCGAGGTAGAGGACGGCCACGACACCCCACGCCCACCGCGTGGCCCGCGGCAGATCGCGGGCCGGGTCCCGGAACCCGTCGGAGAGGTGACTGACCGCCTCCCACCCGGCGAACGCGAAGAACAGCACCCCGGCCGCCGTCCCCACGGCCCCCCACCCGTGCGGCGCGAACGGCGTGAACCGCGCCGCCCGCACCCCGGGCCCGCTCAGCGCCACGGTCGTCGCGAGCAGCACCGCCAGCAGCCCGACCAGCACCAGCTGCAACCGGCCCGACAGCCGCAGCCCCACCAGGTTCGCCGCGTACGCGACCGCGAGGACGGCGAGCCCCACGGCGGCCGCCGGCCCGCGCCCCCAGCCCGCCGCCGCGGCGACGTACTCGCCGCCGATGAGCGCGGCGGCCGGCACCCCCAGCGGCACGGCCCAGTAGAACCACCAGCCGACCGGCGCCGCCGCCCGCGCCCCGAACGCCTCCCGGACGAACGCCGCGACCCCGCCGCTGTCCGGCCGCCGCGCCCCGAGCGCCGCGAACACCAGCGCCACCGGCAGGCTCACCGCGACGAGCACGGCCCAGGCGAGCACGGACGCGGGCCCGGCCGTGGCCGCCGCCGTCGACGCGAGCGTCAGCGCACCGGGACCGAGCACGGCTCCCACGCACAGCGCGGCCCCCGTGACCACACCGAGCCCACGCCCGCCCCCCGACTCCCGCTCCCGCTCCCGCTCCCGCTCCCGCTCCCGCTCGTATGCTCGGTGCATCTCCCGTCCCTCCGCCCGTAGTTCGCCGTGAGGACGTGAACGTAGGACGGGTGAACGGAGATCGACCGAGCCTCCGTACGAGATTCGGTGCGGGCGGCACAATGACGGCCATGGACGACATAGATTCGGCGATCCTGGAGCATCTGCAGCGCGATGCGCGGATCACCAACCGCGACCTCGCCCGCACCCTCGGCATCGCCCCCTCGACCTGCCTGGAGCGGGTGCGGGCGCTGCGCAACCGGGGCGTGCTCACCGGCTACCACGCGACGGTCGACCTGGCCGCCCTCAACCGCCGCGTGCAGGCCCTGGTCTTCCTCCAGATCCGCCCGCTGAGCCGGGAGGTCATCGAGAGCATCAAGAGTTACGTCGCCGGGCTGCCGGAGGTGCTGAGCGTGTACGTCGTCGCGGGCGGCGACGACCTCGTCGCCCACGTGGCCGTGCAGGACGTGGAGCAGCTCCACAGCATGCTGATGGACCGCTTCAGCCCGCGCCGCGAGGTCGTCACGTTCCGCAGCTCGATCATCTTCCAGCACGTGAGCGAGCCGGTGGTGAGCCCGCTCGACGACGCCTAGGGCCTGTCTCCCAGCGCGCCCGCCAGCACCTCGGCCGCACGCGCGACGAGTCGGTTGTCCGCCGTCGCGTCCTGCGCGGGCTTGGTGGTGAGGACGGAGAGGACGACGGGCGCGCCGTCCGGGGTCCAGGCGACGCCGACGTCGTTCGCGGTGCCGTACGAGCCGGTGCCGGTCTTGTCGCCGAGCACCCAGTCGGCGGGCAGTCCGGCGCGGAAGCGTTCGTCGCTGGTGGTGTTGGCGAGCAGCCACCGCGTGAGCCGGTCGCGGTCGTCGGGGGCGAGCGCGCGGCCCAGGACGAGGCGGCCGTATACGTGGTCCCGACGGCGCGCGGCGTCGTCGTGTCCGTCCGCCGGCCCGGCTCGGCCGAGTTCAGTTCGGGTTCCCAGCGGTCGAGGCGGGTCACCCGGTCCCCGACGGAGCGGGCGAAGCGGGTGACGGCGGTGGGGCCGCCGAGGTCGCGCAGCAGCAGGTTGGCGGCGGTGTTGTCGCTGAACGAGACGGCGGCGCCGCACAGTTCGGCGACGGTCATGCCGTGGGCGAGGTTCTCCGGCTTCCCGGTGACGGGTGCGCCGCCGGCCCGGTCGATGTCGGCCTGCGTGTAGTGGACGCGGCGGGCCAGGAACTCGCCGTGCCGGTCGAGGTCGCGCAGCACGGCGGCGACGGCGAGCGTCTTGAAGGTGGAGCAGAGGGGGAAGCGTTCGTCGGCGCGGTGGGTGACGGTGCGGCCCGTACGGACGTCGTGCCCGAACACGCCCAGCCGGGCGCCGTGTTCGCGCTCCAGGGCGGCGAGGCGGCGGGCCACCCGGTCGGTGGCGTGCGCGGTACCGGTCCCGAGGACGAGCGTGGTGGCGGCGGTGGCGGTGAGTAAGGCGCGGCGTGTGGTCATGCCGCGAGTGAAACAGCGCCGCCTGCGCGGTCCACGACGACACGGCCCGGGCCGGCCGACGTGGCCGGAATGTTGGCCGACGGGGAGACGCTCGGGATGCCGGGTCCCGCGGGGGCTGCGAGGCTCGGGACATGAGGCTCAGGACATGAGAGTGGCTCTCGCCCAGACGGACTGCGTGCTCGGCGACGTCGACGCCAATCTGGGGACCGCCCGCGCCCAGCTCGCCCGCGCCGCGGCCCAGGGCGCCGACCTCGTCGTCTTCCCCGAGCTGAGCCTGCACGGCTACCACCTCGGCGCCCTGACGTCGGACACGTCGATCACGGCGGACGACCCACGACTCCTGGGCCTCGCCCCGGCCGGTGGCCCCGACGGGCCCGACGTTCTGGTCGGCTTCCACGAGCACACCGGTCTGCGCGCCTTCAACACCTCGGCGCACTACTCGGGCGGCACCCTGCTGCACGCCCACCGCAAGCTGTACCTGCCGAACTACCTGGCCTGGGAGGAGCGCAAGCACGTCAGCCCCGGCCAGCACCTGCGCGCGTACGACCTGCCCCGCGGCCACGGCCGCGCCGCCACGCTCGTCTGCAACGACGCGTGGCAGCCGGTCCTCCCGTGGCTGGCGGTGCAGGACGGCGCGGAGGTCCTGTTCGTCCCCGCGAACAGCGCGGCGACGCTGGACCCCGAGGCCATGGACACGGGCCTGTACTGGGACACGCTGCTCGCGTACACGGCGAAGATGCTGCAGTGCTGGGTGGTCTTCGTGAACCGCGTCGGCAACGAGAACGGCGCCTCGTTCTGGGGCGGCTCCCGCGTGGTGGACCCGCGCGGAACCGTGGTGGCCCAGGCCCCCCAGTGGGAGCCGGCCCTGGTGACGGTCGACCTGGACGTCCACGAGGCCCGCCGCCAGCGCAGGGCGGTACCACTGGTGGCGGAGGCAAGACTGGGCCTGATCGACCGCGAGGTCCGCCGCCTGATCGACGAGGGCGGCGACAGCTAGCCCCATCAAGCCGCCCCCAATCGAGCTCCTCAGCCCCCATCAAGCCGCCCCCAATCGAGCTCCTCAGCCCCCATCAAGCCCCTCCGGCGATTGAGGAGCGGGGCCCGGGGCAGAGCCCCGAGACGTCGGACCAACATCCGCCCGATCAAGCCCCTCCGGCGATTGAGGAGCGGGGCCCGGGGCAGAGCCCCGAGACGTCAGCCACGCCGCAGCGCCCCGATGTCAGTGCCGAATGTGACACTCGCAAACGTGAACGAACGCTGGGCGCTGACCCCCACCGAGCACGGCGGAGCCGACGTCGTACCGCTGGGCAAGGACGGCCTGCCCACAGCCCCCGTCACCCACGAACCCGACCTGACCGAGGCCGTCCGCTCCCGACCGGAGGTCACCCGCTGGGTCTGGCGAGACACCCACACCGTCCACCCCCGCCTCCTCGCCGAAGGCATCCGCGTAGAGCGGTGCTACGACATCGAGGCCGCCGAGACCCTGCTCCTCGCCCACGAGGGCCGACACGGCGAGCCCCGCTCGGCCGCCGCCGCCCTGGCCAGGCTCCGCGGCGGCCCCGTCCCCCCGGACCCGCCGCCCCGCACCGCCGAGCCCGGCTCCCAGTCGTCCCTCTTCGAGCCGCGCCCACCCGTGGACGTACCGCTGACGGACCTCGTCGACGTGTACGCGAACCAGCTGCGGCGGCACGACGCGACCGCCCACCCGGACCGGATGCACCTGCTCACGGCGTCCGAGTCGGCGGGCATGCTGGTGGCCGCCGAGATGCACGCGGCGGGCCTGCCGTGGCGGGCCGACGTGCACCGGGCGCTGCTGCACGAGCTGCTCGGCGAGCGGTACGCGGGCGGCGGCGAGCCGCGCCGGCTGGCCGAGCTGGCGGACGAGGTGTCGGCGGCGTTCGGCCGACGGGTCCGCCCCGATCTGCCCGCGGACGTGGTGAAGGCGTTCCAGCAGGCGGGCATCAAGATCACGTCGACCAGGAAGTGGGAGATCCAGTCCCTCGACCACCCGGCCGTGGAGCCGCTGATCGAGTACAAGAAGCTGTACCGGATCTACACCGCGCACGGCTGGTCCTGGCTGCAGGACTGGGTGCGCGACGGCCGTTTCAGACCCGAGTACCTGCCCGGCGGCACGGTGTCGGGACGCTGGACGACGAACGGCGGGGGCGCCCTGCAGATCCCCCGGATCATCCGCCGCGCGGTGGTCGCCGACCCCGGCTGGCGGCTCGTCGTCGCCGACGCCGCCCAGATGGAGCCGCGGGTGCTGGCGGCGATCTCCCGGGACCCGGCGTTCATGGAGGTCGCGGGCCAGAGCGGCGACCTGTACCAGTCGGTCTCGGACCGCGCGTTCTCCGGTGACCGGGGCCAGGCGAAGCTCGCGGTGCTCGGCGCCATATACGGGCAGACGTCGGGCGACGGCCTGAAGAACCTCGCGCTGCTGCGCCGCCGCTTCCCGAAGGCCGTCGCGTACGTCGACGAGGCGGCCAGGGACGGCGAGGAGGGCCGTCTCGTGCGGACCTGGCTCGGCCGCACCTGCCCGCCCGCCGCAGGCTCGGCCGACCAGGACCTCGGCGAGGCGGGCCTGCCCCAGGACGAGCCCGAACAGTCCGCGTCGGCGGGCGAGTTCACGTACGGCCACGCCTCGTCGAACTCGCGGGCCCGCGGCCGCTTCACCCGTAACTTCGTGGTGCAGGGCAGCGCCGCCGACTGGGCGCTGCTGATGCTGGCCGCGCTGCGCCGCTCGCTCGCGGACCTGGCGGCGGAGCTGGTCTTCTTCCAGCACGACGAGGTGATCGTGCACTGTCCTCAGGAGGAGGCCGCCCGGGTCGCCGAGGCGATCCAGGAGGCCTCCGACCTGGCGGGCCGGCTGACGTTCGGCGAGACGCCGGTGCGGTTCCCCTTCACGGTGGCGGTGGTGGAGTGCTACGCGGACGCCAAGTGACCCGCCCCGGCGCGGCTCACTTCTCCTGCCACTTCCCGGAGAGCGCGATGCTCTTCAACTCGTCCATCGACAGGGCCGGTTCGGGCCGCGTGGCGTCCGTCGACTGCGATCCGGAGTTGAACGCGGAGACCACGACCCGGAACCCGTCCTTGCGCATCGTGTCGGCGGTCCACATCACGATCCCGGCCCCGCCCTTGCCGTCGCCCGGCCCCTTGCGCGTGCTCACCAGCGTGCCGTCCGGCAGCTTCTCGGCGTCGTTCCCGTAGAGCTCGCCCGCCACGTCGCGCATGTCGGGCTGCACGTTGATCTGGAGGAGCGTGGCACCCTTCCCGTCGTCGACGACCAGGTACGCGTACTGCGACTCCTGCCCGCCTTCGGCGGTCACCCGCACCCGCTCCGGCAGCAGCCCCTTGAACGTCTTGAGGATCGACGCCTTGTCGAGGCCCAGGGCGGGCGGCTGGGCGAGCGGCTCGTCCGGCGCCGTGCCGATCGCCCGCATCACGGGCCGCCACTTCTCCGACGTGACGAGATCCTTCAACTGGCCGGTGCTGAGCGGCGGTTGCGGCCGTGACACGGGGGCGTCCTTCTCGGCGGCCGCGTTCCACTCGCTGGCGCTGACGGTGTACCCCTCGGCCGTGACGAGGTAGGCGCTCCACAGCTTGGTCTCGGCGCGCTTGTCCGGGTACTCGTAGCCGCGCATGAGCATCAGCCGTGCCCCGTCGGCCAGCTTCTCGCTCGTGCAGGAGTCGTACGCAACGAACCGCTTGTCGGGACACCGCAGTTGCTCCTCCACGGAGGCCCCGTCCGGGTCGACGGCCCCGACGCTCACCCCGATGGCGGCCTTGCCGTGCCCGTCGTCGTACACGAGGTGCGCGAGCGGCCCGAGCTGATCGGCGGTGCCCCGCCCTTCCTTCCCGCTGAACTCCCCGTCGGGCAGGAGCCCTTCGAGGATCCGCAGCACCTGCGCCCCGGAAAGATCGGCCCCGCTCCCCTTGCCCCCCTTCTTCTCGGCGGCCTCCTTCTTGGCCTCCTTGGGTCCGGGCTGAGCCGCGACACCTCCGCCCTGAGCACTCGCCCCGGTGGCGTCGAAGGCTCCGGCGGCGTACGACGTCCCGAGCCCGACGACCGCCATGGCGGCCACGCTCGCGGTCACCATCCCCGTCCGCCTGCGCCGCAACCGCCGCCGGCCCCGCAGCACGCCACCGTCGATCAGCGCCGGCCCGTCGGCGGAGAACCCGTCCCCGGTGCGCCGCAGCGCGTCCCCGAGCCCTTCCTCGAACACATCCCGGCCGTCGTCCGCTCCGGACATCGCGACCACCCTCCTTGGTTCCCCGTCCGTATGGTCAGTAGGCGGCGAACTCGCCGAGGTTTCCGCCGAGTTGGGTCCGCAGCCGGGCCAGGGCCCGGGAGCTGCGGGTGCGCACGGCGGCGGAGCTGAGGTGCAGCACGTCCGCGGTCTCCTCTATCGACCGGTCCTCCCAGTAGCGCAGCACCACCACCGCCCGGTCCTTCGGGGGGAGTTGACGCAGCGCGTCCAGGAGCGTCAGCCGCAGGGAGGCGTCCTCGACACCCGCCGCGACACCCTCGGGCAGCTCGTCCGAGGGCCGCTCACCGGCGGACCGGCGGCGCTGGTGCGCGAGATAGGACCGCACGAGGACGGTCTGCGCGTACGCCGCCGGATTCCCGAGCCGCGCCGACGACCGCCCCCACACCACGTACATCCGCCCCAGGGTCTCCTGCACGAGATCCTCGGCGAGATGGGTGTCACCGCTGGTGAGCAGGCACGCGGAACGGAACAGCTGCCCCGCGCGCGCCTCGGCGAACTCCCGGAACGCCCCCTCCAGGGACCGTCTCATCGGTGGCACCCACCCCTTCGTATCGCCTACACCTGATAGATGCGGCGACCCCGGGGAAATGTTTCACGCACTCACCAGGTCTGCCCGGCGGGCTGCCGGGTCGTGGCGTTGAGCCGGTTGAACAGGTTGGTCACACCGATCATCAGCGTGAGCGCGGCGAGCTGCTTGTCGTCGTAGTGCCGGGCCGCCTCGTCCCACACGGCGTCCGGCACCGGGTCCGAACTGTCGGCGATCCGCGTCTCGGCCTCGGCCAGCGCGAGGGCCGCCCGCTCGGCCTCGCTGAAGAACGGCGACTCGCGCCACGCGGCGACCGAGGCCAGCTGGTCCTCACTCACCCCGTTCTTCCGGGCACTCTGCACTCCGCCGTACACACAGACCCCGCACCCGTTGATCTGACTGGCCCGCAGATGCACCAACTCCATCGTGGCCCCGTCGACCCCACCCTGCCCCGCGGCCTTCAACAGCCCGAGCACGTGCGGCATGGCCTCCGGAATGAGCGCGACCGGACTGGCGATACGAGCTTCAAGGTTCGTCATCTCTCCGCTTCTCCTACTTCCTGTACGTCCTGCCGTACTTCCTGCGCTTCGCCTGCACTGCACTGACGGAGCCCGGCGGGAAGATGTGACAGGGCGGCGAGAGATCTCCCAAAAACTCAGGGCACAAGCCCGTGAACACACACAGCTGGTCATCGCATCAATCCGGTGATCACTCATCGTGGTCGTCCGCTCTTCACCGCAGAACCTTCGGCCGGCGCCCGGAGTTCCCGATCCCGGACACACTCCGCCGCACCAGGGGGCCGTACATGAACCTGCGCTTCGCAGCCCGCACCATCGCAACTCTCGCCACCACGGCGGCACTCGCCGCCCTGCCCCCATCGGCAGCACACGCCACAGCCATCGGTTCCACCGCCGTCGCCTCCTTCGACTACCAAGTCGGCGGCGTCACCATGAAGGTCCCGACAGGCTGCGCGTTCACCCACATCATCCGCGGCGCCGGAAGGAAGATCACCTACCAGAACGCCGGCGTCGACTGCGGATTCGTCGGGGCCCTGAACAGCGGCTTCTGCAACTGGCGCATCGACTTCACCTACGCGAACACCAACAACAGGACGTACCGCACGTCCAGGGGCAGGACCCACACCGAGTGCAAGATCGACCCGATGCGGAACAACTCCCCGCAGAAACTCCCCCACTACGGCAAGGCATGCGCTCACCTCGTGGTCAACGGCGCGCGGCGAGTCAGCCAGTGCCACCACATCACCAAGTGAGCCGCACATGACCCCCGAGACATCACCCCAGGACTCCGCCCGGGAAGCGAGGCGCCACGGCCCCGGCATCATCGCCTTCGCCATCGGCACCGCAGCCTCGCTGGCGTTCTTCGCCTTCTTCCCCGGCCTCCCCCACGTCATCGACGGGGGCGCCGTCCTCGTCTCCCTCGCCATCGGCGCCCTCACCCGCTGGGCCTGGCAGACCCGGGCCAGGAGGAGGCACACCAGTACCGAATAGATCCGTGCGACCGCACGAGAAAACCCCAGGCCAGGAGGGTCTGACCTGGGGTTTCAGGACGGGCACCGCCTACGACGACGGTCAGCCCCCGGCTCCGGGCCCCGGGTCGCCGCCGTTGTCCCGGCATTCCTTGGCGGCATCGAGCCACTCGTCCACCGTTTCGAGGACTCGCTCACGTTCGAGGCCGGAGTCCACCGTTCCGTCAGCAGGACGAGCAGCATCCGCGATGTCGCGGGCCCGCCGGCACGGATCCGACGACGGACCGGACAGTTCGGCGACGGCACCGACGACACTGAACAAGAGGGCGGCGACGGCGGCCCCGGCGATCATCAGCCCCGCACTCCGGTCCTGGATGAGGCGCGGCAAGTGGCGCTGCCAGCGGAAGTACGGAATGCGGTCCCGGCTGTTCACGGCGCTCCCCCATCAGGCAGGTGGTCGGGGCATGCAGTGTGCGAAGTACCCTCCGGAACCCCTCCGAACACTGCCCCGCACGGACAGTCCCGTGGCCTCGTGAGGACGCATCAGTCCCCGTAACCGAGACCAGAACGAGGACCGCCGACAGTCGCTCGACCTGAGCCTCGTCGTCACTGGATCCGCTCAGACAAAAACCCCAGGCCAGAAGAGTCTGACCTGGGGTTTCAGGATGAGCCGCCTTCGGGATTCGAACCCGAGACCTACGCATTACGAGTGCGTTGCTCTGGCCATCTGAGCTAAGGCGGCGCGCCGCGCGCACCGGAGTGCGTCAGCAACGTCGCCAATCCTACACGCTCTCCGGGGGTGCTCCGCACAGCCTTTATGACCAGCCGATACCGGCTACGAGCAGCGCTTTCCGTCGGTCGGCGGGGTGCCGTCCAGGAGGTAGGTGTCGATCGCCCCGTCGATGCAGTCGCTGCCGCGGCCGTACGCCGTGTGGCCGTCGCCGTCGTAGGTGAGGAGGCGGCCGGAGGAGAGCTGGTCGGCGAGGGCCTTGGCCCAGGGGTAGGGGGTGGCCGGGTCGCGGGTGGTGCCGACCACGACGATGGGCGCGGCGCCGTCGGCGGTGATGCGGTGGGGCTCGCCGGTCGGCTTGACCGGCCAGTAGCCGCAGTTCAGGGCGGACCAGGCGAGGCCCGCGCCGAACACCGGGGACGCCTTCTCGAAGTCGGGCAGCGCGTCCTTCACCTCCTGCGGGGAGGTGAAGGAGGGCGGCTGGTCGAGGCAGTTCACGGCGGCGTTGGCGAACATCAGGTTCGTGTACGTGCCGTCGGGGTCGCGCTCGTAGTAGCTGTCGGAGAGGGCGAGCAGGCCCGCGCCGTCCTTATCCTTGATCGCGGCGGTGAGGGCGTCGCGCAGCTGCGGCCAGGCACCCTCGTCGTACATCGCGGCGATCACGCCGGTGGTGGCCAGGGCCTCGCCGAGCTTGCGGCCGTCGGGGTCGCCGGTGGCGATCGGCGTCCGGTCGAGCGCGGTGAAGAATTCCTTGAGGCGCTTGCCCGCCTCGTCCGGCGTGCCGGTGCCGAGCGGGCAGTCGGAGCGGCCCACGCAGTCCTTGGCGAACGACTGGAACGCCGTCTCGAACCCGGCGGTCTGCTGCTCGTTCAGCTCGCGCGCGTCGAGGGACGGGTCCATCGCCCCGTCGAGCACGAGCCGGCCCACCCGCTCCGGGTAGAGGCCCGCGTACGTCGCGCCGAGGAACGTGCCGTACGAGGCGCCGACGTAGTTCAGCTTCTCGTCGCCGAGCGCCGCGCGCACCAGGTCCATGTCGCGGGCGGCCTCGATGGTGGAGACGTGCGGGAGGACCTGCCGGGAGGTCTTGTCGTACGTCTCGCAGCCGGTCGCGAACTTCTTGAAGGCGGCGGCCAGCCGGTCCTGCTCGCCGGTGTCGTCCGGCGTGACGTCGGTCTGGGTGTACGCGTCCATGCGCGGGCCGTCGAGGCAGGTGACGGGCGCGCTGCGGGCGACGCCGCGCGGGTCGACGGCGACCATGTCGTAGCGGGCGCGGACGCCCTGGGGGTAGCCGATGCCCGCGTACGACTGGAGGTAGCCGATCGCGGAGCCGCCGGGGCCGCCCGGGTTGACGAGCAGCGATCCGAGCCGCTCGCCCGGGCCCGTGGCCTTCTTCCGGGACACCGCGAGGTCGATGTCGCCCGCGGACGGCTCGTCGTAGTCGAGCGGCGCCTTGAGCGACGCGCACTCGAAGCCGGGCGCACCGCACTCGCGCCACTTCGGGGTCTGGCCGTAGTACTCGGCGAGGCCGGCCGGGGTGGATCGCGGCAGCGCGGCGAGCGAGGCGTCCGCGGTGCCCGAACTCCCCGGTGAACAGGCCGAGATCCCGGTCAGCAACAACCCGGCGGCAGCGGCGAGGAGGACGGTTCGGCGACGGTGGGCGGAGGAGTGGCGCCAGAGGTACATCGAGCGAGCGTAACGCTCGGCGAAGGCTCCGTCACATTGAGTTGCGAATGCCGGTCCTCGGTACCGTCCTAGGGCTACCCGGCCCGCAGCGCCATCGTCATGGCCTCCACCGCGAGCAGCGGCGCCACATTGCGGTCGAGCGCCACCCGGCACGCGCCGATCGCCTCGATCCGGCGCAGCGTCGACTCGGGCGACGTGTCGCGGGCGAGCCGCTCCAGCGTGTCCTGGACGTCGACATTGGCCAGCGCGACCCGCGAGCCGAGCTGCAGCGCCAGCACGTCCCGGTACACACCGGTCAGATCGGTGAGGGCCAGGTCCAGGCTGTCCCGCTGCGATCTGGTCCTGCGCCGCTTCTGCTTGTCCTCCAGGTCCTTCATCACGCCGGCCGTGCCGCGCGGCATCCGCCCGCCGGTCTGCGCGCCGAGCGCCGCCTTCAGCTCCTCGGTCTCCTTCGTGTCGACCTCTTCGGCGAGCTGCTTGGAGTCCTCCGCCGCCGCGTCCACCAGCTCCTGCGCCGCCCTGAGGCAGCCGCCGACGTCCGCGACGCGCAGCGGCACCTTGAGGACGGCCGCCCTGCGCTCCCGCGCGCGCGGGTCGGTGGCCAGGCGGCGGGCCCGGTCGATGTGCCCCTGCGTGGCCCGCGCCACCGTCGCGGCGACGTCGGGCTCGATGCCGTCGCGCCGTACGAGCATGTCGGCGACGGCGTCGACGTGCGGCGACGACAGGGTGAGGAGGCGGCAGCGCGAGCGGATCGTCGGCAGCACGTCCTCCACCGACGGCGCGCACAGCAGCCACACGGTGCGGGGCGCGGGCTCCTCCACGGCCTTCAGCACGGCGTTCGCCGACTTCTCGTTCAGGCGCTCCGCGTCCTCGACGAGGATCACCTGCCAGCGGCCGCCCGCCGGTGACGTGTACGACTTGCGGACGGTGTCCCGCATGTCCTCGGCGAGGATCTGCGTGCCGACCGCGGCGACCGCAGTGACGTCCGCGTGCGTGCCGAGCAGCGCCGTGTGGCAGCCGTCGCAGAAGCCGCAGCCGGGGGCGCCGCCGAGCGCCCGGTCCGGCGACACGCACTGCAGCGCGGCGGCGAACGCGCGCGCGGCGGTGACCCGGCCCGCGCCGGGCGGCCCGGTGAACAGCCAGGCGTGCGTCATCTTCGACGCGGGAGGCGCGGGCGCACCGGCCGAGGCCGCCGTCACCAGGGCGTCCGCGTCCCGCGCGGCCGCGTCCAGCGTCCCGATCACGCGCTCCTGACCGACCAGGTCGTCCCATACGGCCATGCGGCACCGCCCTTTCTCCAAGCTGTAGCCATTGTGCCGGGCGCCACCGACATCGTTTGATACGGCGATGAGCGATCCCCGTCCCGACCTCCGCATCGAGCCGCTGACCGGCGGCTCCGCCGACGCCCTGCTCGCCGACTGGCAGCACGCGCACAACACGATCGTGCCCGCCGACTCGGCGTACCTCTCCCTCGACGACGTACGCGAACGCGCCGGGCGCAACGTCCTGGAGTCGGCCTACGTGGACGACGTCCTGGTGGGCTGCTCCACGGTGCGCCCGCCGCGCGACGGAGTGGCCACGGTGATCGCCCGGGTGCTGCCGGACCACCGCGGCCGCGGCTACGGCAGGGCCCTGTACGCGCGGGGCCTGGACCGGGCGCGCGCCCTGGGCGCCGAGGAGATCGAGACGGTCGTCCTGACCTCGAACACGGCGGGGCTGCGGTTCGCCGAGCGGGCCGGGTTCACCACCGAGGTCGACCGGTACCGCCTGGACGGCGACACGGTCGACTGGGTGGAGCTCCGGCTCACCGGCGACGACAGGGCCTAGGACCTGTCCGGGGCCTGCTACCGGCGCCGGCGGCGGGGGCCCTCGTCCTCGTCGTCCTGCCCGCCGAGCAGCTCGTCCGCGAGCGACGGCAGGTCGTCGAGCGGCGTCTCCTCCGCCCAGTCCGAGCGGGGGCGGCGGCGCGGCCTGCCCTCCTCGTCGACCTGCGGGAGCTCCGCCGTACGGTCGTTGGAATCGCCCCGCGCGGCGGGCCGCTCGTCGCGGAAGTACCCCGGCGGCACCTTGTCCGCTGCCGGGTCCTGCACCTGCGGGAGGACCGCCGTCTCATCCACCGCACCGGAGGCCGGGCGGGGCAGCTGCGTCGTCTCCTCGGCGTCCCGCACGGGCGGCAGGACCGTGGTCTCCTCGGCGTCCCTGACCGGCGGCAGGACCGTGGTCTCCTCGGCGTCCCTGACCGGCGGCAGGACCGTGGTCTCCTCGGCCTCGGACGGCTGCGGACGCAGCACGGGCGTCGGCACGGTCGTCTCGTTGTCGGGCACGTCGTCCCTGCGCAGCGCCTCCTTACGGAGGTCCTCCTTGCGGAACTGCGTGGTCACGCTGTCCTGGGCCGCGGCACTGGCCTGGGCCGCGAGCCGGCGCGCCTCCTCGGCACGCAGCAGCGCCTCCTCGGCCTTGCGCTGCTTCTCCAGACGCCGCTCCTCGGCCTCGGCACGCAGCCGCGCCTCCTCCTCGGCCTGCTTGCGGCGGCGCTCCTCCTCGGCGGCGCGCTGCTGCTCCTCGGCGAGCAGGCGGGCCTTCTCGGCCTCGGCCTTGCGGCGGGCCT
Organism: Streptomyces sp. KL116D; assembly: GCF_030766975.1. Lineage (NCBI taxonomy): Bacteria > Bacillati > Actinomycetota > Actinomycetes > Kitasatosporales > Streptomycetaceae > Streptomyces > Streptomyces sp. KL116D. Next base: position 68,117 of record NZ_JASERH010000110.1, read on the forward strand.
CCTCGGCGCGCTGCCTGGCCTCCTCCGCCTGGCGCTCGGCCTCGATGCGCTGCGCCTCCTCCAGCTCGCGGCGCTTGCGCTCCTCCTCCTCGGCGCGGAGCTTGGCGAGCTGCTCCTGCCGCTCCCGCTCCAGGCGCTCCTCCTCGGCCTTGCGGGCGGCCTCTTCCTCGGCCTTCCTGCGCGCCTCTTCCTCGGCCGCCCTGCGGGCCTCCTCCTGCGCCTTGATCTCGGCGTCGGAGAGCGGGAGCAGGACGTCGAGCCGGTGCCGGACGACGGTGGTGACGGCCTCCGGCTCCTGGCCGGCGTCGACCACGAGGTAGCGGCCGGGGTCGCCGGCGGCGAGCGTGAGGAAGCCGGAGCGCACGCGCGCGTGGAACTCCATCGGCTCCGACTCGAGCCGGTCGGGCGCCTCGGTGAACCGCTCGCGGGCGGCCTCCGGGTCGACGTCGAGCAGCACGGTCAGGTTCGGTACGAGGCCGCTGGTGGCCCAGCGGTTGATGCGGGCGACCTCGACGGGCGACAGGTCGCGGCCCGCCCCCTGGTAGGCGACCGACGAGTCGATGTACCGGTCGGAGATGACGACGGCGCCGCGCTCCAGGGCGGGCCGTACGACGGTGTCGACGTGCTCGGCGCGGTCGGCGGCGTACAGCAGGGCCTCGGCGCGGTGCGAGAGCCCGGCGGACGAGACGTCGAGGAGGATCGAGCGCAGCCGCTTGCCGACCGGCGTCGCGCCCGGCTCGCGCGTCACGACGACCTCGTGGCCCTTGCCGCGGATCCACTCGGCGAGCGCCTCGGCCTGGGTGGACTTCCCGGCGCCGTCGCCGCCCTCCAGGGCGATGAAGAAGCCGGTCGCGGCGGGTGCCTGCACCGGGTCGTTGCCGCCGAGCAGCGCGTCCTTCAGGTCGTGCCGCAGCGGGACGCCGCTGCGGTCGTCGGCCTTGGCGAGGACGAGCGCGGCGACCGGCAGCAGCAGGGCGCCCACCAGCATCAGGGTGAACGCGGCGCCGCCGTGGGCGAACACGAACTTGCCGTTCTCCAGGCGGTGCGGCCCGATGAGCGCGGCGATCAGCGGTGCGATCAGGGCGCCGAGCGCGACGGCGACCCGTACGACGGCCTGGAGGTGCTCGGTCGTCCGGGCCCGCCGGTACTCCTCGGCCTCCTGGTCGAGGAGCGTGTGCCCGGTGTTCGCCGCGATGCCCGCGGTGACTCCGGCGAGCGCCATGACGAGGACCACGCTCGTCACGTCGGGGACGAGTCCGCCGGCCAGCAGTCCGACGCCGGTCAGCGCGATGCTGAGCGCGAGCAGCCGGCGCCGCGACAGCGACGGCAGCACGGTGGGCGCGGAACGGATCCCGACGACGGTGCCGCCGGTCAGCCCGAGCACGAGCAGCCCGAACGTCACCGGGCCACCGCCCAGGTCCTTGGCGTGCAGCACGGACACGGCGACCGCGGCGGCGACCGCGCCCGCGACGGCGGCGCAGGCCAGCACGAGCAGCGGGATCGCGCCCGTCCGGCCCTTGTCGACACCGGCACCGGTCTTCGGGCGGCGCAGCCCCTCCAGCGGCGATCGCGCGCGCGGGGTCTGCGTGTCCGGGAGTTCGAGGAAGAAGACGACGGACAGGGAAGCGGCGAACAGGCCAGCCCCCACGTACGACGACAGCGCCACCTGGTGCAGCGCGAACCAGTCCACGCCCGCGCCGATCAGGTTCTGCACGAGCGTCACGACGACGAGGACCGCGGCCGCGATCGGCACGGCGACGAAGGTCGTGCGCAGCGAGAGGCGGCGCAGGGCGTCCATGTGGTCCGGCAGCGGCCGCACGGCCGCGCCCTCCAGCGGCGGCGCGGGCAGCAGCGACGGAGCGGCGCTCTCCTTGGCGACGGTCCAGAACCGCTCGGCGACACCGACGACGAACGCCGTGACGAGGATCATGGCGAGCGCGCTCTCGGGCACCCAGTCGATCCACAGGGGGGCGACGATCAGCAGCACGGCCCGCAGGCCGTCCGCCGCGACCATCGTCCACCGCCGGTCGAGCGGACCGCCGGGCGTGGTGAGGGAGGTCAGCGGCCCGAGCAGGACGGCGCCGAACAGCAGCGTCGACAGGATCCGGGCGCCGAACACCGTGGCGACGGCGAAGGCGACACCCCGGTATCCACCGCCGAAGGAGCCCTCGGCGATGGCCGCCTGCAGGGCGAGCACCACCAGCACAAGCAGGGCGAGTACGTCACCGACCCCGCCGACGAGCTGCGCCGACCACAGTCGCTTCAACTGCGGTACGCGCAGGAGCGCACGCACGGCGCGCTCTCGGGAGTCCGCTACCAGGGCGTCGTCTGGGGCCGTGTGGGGGGCCGTTGGCTGCTCGGCACGGGTCATTCGTCCAGCCTATCGGCAGCGACTGACGCAACGGGCCCCCGCCCGAACAAACGCCCGGCGGGGGCCCGATCACGCTGCTGTCCTGTTACTCGGCTTACTCGGCTTACTCGGCTTACTCGGCTTACTCGGCTTACTGGGCTACTCGGCCGGAGCCGCCTTCTTGGCCGGGGCCTTCTTCGCCGCGGCGGTCGTCTTCTTGGCGGTGGTCTTCTTCGCCGCCGTCTTCTTGGCCGTGGTCGTCTTCTTGGCGGCGGCCTTCTTGGCCGGCGCCTTCTTGACGGCCTTCTTCGCGGTCTTCTTGGCGGGGCCCTTGGCCCGCTTCTCCGCGAGCAGCTCGTAGCCGCGCTCCGGCGTGATGTCCTCGACGGAGTCGCCCGAGCGCAGTGTCGCGTTCGTCTCGCCGTCGGTGACGTACGGGCCGAAGCGGCCGTCCTTCACGACGACCGGCTTCTCGCTGACCGGGTCGGTGCCCAGCTCCTTCAGCGGCGGCTTGGCGGCCGCGCGACCGCGCTGCTTGGGCTGGGAGTAGATCTCCAGGGCCTCTTCGAGCGTGATCGTGAAGAGCTGGTCCTCGGCCGTCAGCGACCGCGAGTCCGTGCCCTTCTTCAGGTACGGGCCGTACCGGCCGTTCTGCGCGGTGATCTCGACGCCCTCGGCGTCGGCGCCCACCACGCGCGGCAGCGACATCAGCTTCAGGGCGTCGGCCAGCGTCACCGTGTCCAGGGACATCGTCTTGAAGAGCGACGCGGTCCGCGGCTTCACCGCGTTCTTGCCGGTCTTCGGGGTGCCCTCGGGGAGCACCTCGGTGACGTAGGGACCGTAGCGGCCGTCCTTGGCGACGATCTGGTGGCCGGACGTCGGGTCGGTGCCCAGCTCGAAGTCGCCGCTCGGCTTGGCGAGCAGCTCCTCCGCGTACTCGACCGAGAGCTCGTCGGGCGCGAGGTCCTCGGGGACGTCGGCCCGCTGGTGGTTCTCGGAGTCGCGCTCGCCGCGCTCGACGTAGGGGCCGTAGCGCCCGACGCGCAGCACGATGTCGTTGCCGACGGGGAAGGAGGAGACCTCGCGGGCGTCGATCGCGCCCAGGTCGGTCACGAGCTCCTTGAGACCGCCGAGGTGGTCCCCGTCGCCGTTGCCCGCGTCGGCCGCGCTGGCGTCGCCCGAGCCCTCGCCGAAGTAGAAGCGCCGCAGCCACGGCACGGCCTGCGCCTCGCCGCGCGCGATGCGGTCGAGGTCGTCCTCCATCTTGGCGGTGAAGTCGTAGTCGACGAGCCGGCCGAAGTGCTTCTCCAGCAGGTTGACGACGGCGAACGACAAGAAGGAGGGCACGAGCGCCGTCCCCTTCTTGAAGACGTAGCCGCGGTCGAGGATCGTGCCGATGATCGACGCGTACGTCGACGGGCGGCCGATCTCGCGCTCTTCCAGCTCCTTGACCAGCGAGGCCTCGGTGTAGCGGGCCGGCGGCTTGGTCGCGTGGCCGTCGACCGAGAGCTCCTCGGCGGACAGCGGGTCGCCCTCGGCGACCTGCGGCAGGCGCCGCTCGCGGTCGTCGAGCTCCGCGTTCGGGTCGTCGGCGCCCTCGACGTAGGCCTTGAGGAAGCCGTGGAACGTGATCGTCTTGCCGGACGCGCTGAACTCGGCGTCGCGGCCGTCGGCGGAGGTGCCACCGATCTTGACGGTGACGGAGTTGCCGACCGCGTCCTTCATCTGGGAGGCGACGGTCCGCTTCCAGATCAGCTCGTACAGCTTGAACTGATCGCCGGTCAGACCGGTCTCGGCGGGCGTGCGGAAGCGGTCGCCGGAGGGGCGGATCGCCTCGTGCGCCTCCTGCGCGTTCTTGACCTTGCCGGCGTAGGTGCGCGGCTTGTCCGGCAGGTAGTCCGCGCCGTACAGCTGCGTGACCTGGGCGCGGGCGGCGCCCACCGCCGTGTCGGACAGGGTCGTGGAGTCCGTACGCATGTAGGTGATGAAGCCGTTCTCGTACAGCTTCTGCGCCACCTGCATGGTCGCCTTCGCACCGAAGCCCAGCTTGCGCGAGGCCTCCTGCTGCAGCGTCGTCGTACGGAAAGGTGCGTACGGCGAGCGGCGGTACGGCTTCGACTCGACGGAGCGCACGGAGAACGACGTGTGCTCCAGGGCGGCGGCGAGCGCCCGGGCGTTCGCCTCGTCGAGGTGCAGCGTGTTCGCCGAGTTGCCGCCCTTGATCTGGCCGAGCGAGTCGAAGTCGCGGCCCTGCGCGATGCGCTTGCCGTCGACCGCGCTCAGGCGGGCGACCAGCGAGGACGGGTCGGACGGGTCACCGGCGCGGCCGGTCGCGAACGTGCCGGTCAGGTCCCAGTACTCGGCGGAGCGGAAGGCGATGCGCTCGCGCTCCCGCTCGACGACGAGCCGGGTGGCGACCGACTGGACGCGGCCCGCCGACAGGCGCGGCATGACCTTCTTCCACAGGACCGGCGAGACCTCGTAGCCGTAGAGGCGGTCGAGGATGCGGCGGGTCTCCTGGGCGTCGACCATGCGCTTGTTGAGCTCGCGCGGGTTGGCGACGGCGGAGCGGATCGCGTCCTTGGTGATCTCGTGGAAGACCATCCGGTGGACGGGAACCTTGGGCTTCAGGACCTCCAGGAGGTGCCACGCGATGGCTTCGCCCTCGCGGTCCTCATCGGTGGCCAGGAAGAGTTCGTCGGAGTCCTTCAGCAGGTCCTTGAGCTTCTTGACCTGGGACTTCTTGTCAGCGTTGACCACGTAGATCGGCTGGAAGTCGTGCTCGACGTCGACGCCGAGGCGGCGCACCTCGCCGGTGTACTTCTCGGGGACCTCGGCCGCGCCGTTGGGGAGGTCGCGGATGTGCCCGACGCTCGCTTCGACGACGTATCCGGGGCCGAGGTAGCCCTTGATCGTCTTCGCCTTGGCGGGCGACTCCACGATGACGAGTCGGCGGCCGCCCTGTGCGGTCTCGCTGGTCGGGGACAACTTCGCTCTTCTCTCCGGTCGGCGGTTCGGGCCGTTCTGGTCGCAGTACGGGTCGTGCTGGCGGCCGCTGATGCGGCACTGCTGCGGAGTGTGACGGTACCTCCCGCCGGTGTGTCAAACGGGAAAAGCACGCAGCAGCCACTCGGAACGGTAACCCGACTCCTCGTGATCCTGCCCCCGGACCGGTGAGCGGACTCCTCTGCTCCGGGTACCCGAGAGATCACTGTGCGTGCCACGTTTCTGTCACGAGCGTCCCTGTTGCGCTGCTATTGCGCTGCTCTTGCCCGCCCTCGCTCCCCGTACTTACCCGCTCCTGACAAGATGGCGGATGGCTGGGGGAGCCCGACGGGAGCCTCCGGCTCGTCCCCACGGCATCCCGACCCAGGAGCAGCCCGATGTCCGACAGCAATCCCTACGGCCAGCAGCCCCCGCCGGAGCAGCCCGGCGCGAACCCGTACGGCTACCCGCAGCAGGGCGCTCCCCAGCCCGGATACGGCGCCCCCCAAAGCGGTCAGCCCGGCTACGGCGCGCCGCAGGGCGGCCAGCCGAACTACGGCTACCCCTACCCCGGCTCGGCCCCGGCCGGCGGCGGCTACCCGCCCCAGGGCGCGCCCGGCATGCCGGCCGCCTACGACCCGAACGCGCCGTACGGCTACGACCCCTACGGTCGCCCGTACTCCGACAAGTCGAAGATCGTCGCCGGTGTGCTCCAGCTCTTCCTGGGCTCCTTCGGCGTCGGCCGCTTCTACATCGGCAACGTCGGCCTCGGCCTCGCCCAGCTGTTCACCTGCGGCGGCCTCGGCATCTGGGCCCTGATCGACGGCATCATCCTGCTCTGCAGCAGCAACACGACGGACGCGAACGGCCGTGTCCTGCGCGGCTGACCGCCGCGCCACGGCGCTGTGGCGGCACCCGGCGGCGGCCCCGGTCGGGGTGCTCGTCGCCGGGGCCGCGGGCGCGCTCTACCTGTACGGCACGAACCCGCACGAGGCCGGCCACTGGCTGCCGCGGTGCCCCTTCCGGCTGGTCACCGGGCAGCTCTGCCCGGCCTGCGGCGGGACCCGCATGGTGTACGACCTGATGCACGGTCAGTTCACCGCCGCCTGGCACGACAACCGACTGCTGCTCCTCGCCGCTCCGTTCGCCCTCGCCCTCCTCGGCCGGTGGGCCTACGAGGGGTTGCGCGGTCGCCGCTGGCGGCCCGCCGTCCCGCCCCGCGCCCAGGCCGCGATCCTGATCGTCGCGGTCGTCTGGACCGTGCTGCGCAACGTGGTCTGACCCGGCGTCACCGCCGCCGCACGGCCGCGTCGCCGTCCCACGTACCACTCAGGTCACAAACCCGCCACGAAACCCACTTTCAGGGCCGGGCGAGCAGCACGTGCCTCTAAGTTTGGGCTTTCCGAGGCCGCGCAACGTCCCCACACGGCGCATCTGCCTCACCCATCCGCTCAGGAGCACGGCGGCCTCGTCGTGCCCCTTTTGTTGTCCCCGAGGAGCATCCGGCATGTCCTACGCCCAGCCCGGCCCGGCCGACCCCAACGCCCCCTACGGCTACGACCCGCAGGGCCGTCCGTACTCCGACAAGTCGAAGATCGTCGCCGGCGTTCTGCAGCTCTTCCTGGGCGGCCTGGGCATCGGCCGCTTCTACGTCGGCAGCGTCGGCGTGGGCGTCGCCCAGCTGCTCACCTGCGGTGGCCTCGGCATCTGGGCCCTGATCGACGCGATCCTGTTCTTCACGAGCAACGACCGCACCGACTCCCAGGGCCGGGTGCTGCGCGGCTGACGCCCGCACACATGACGGAGCCCGCCTCGCCGTTGCGAGGCGGGCTCCGTCGTCTCCGGACGTCACACCTGGCCGAAACACCACGCCGCGAGCGCCAGCGCGCCGACGCCGACCGCCCCGGCGAGCACCGCCGACGCCACCGGGCGCGCCCCGTACGCCACCGGCTCGCGATGCGCCGTGCGCGCCCCCGTCCACAGCAGCAGGCCCGCGCCGAACAGTGCGAACACCGTGCCCGCGAAGACCGCAGGGGTACTCTCCATCGCCTTGCCTCCCCGCCTCGCGCCCGTTCTCGGGTGCCCAGGCCGGAGAGGCTGACACGGGCGGGGGAACCCGGGGTGAACTCTTGTACAGCACCAGGCGAAGTACGGCTGTCCGGCCCCTGACCGGTCCTTGCCCGGCCCGTATCCGGCCCGTATCCGGTGGCTAGGCGACGGGCTCCAGGAAGCCCTGCTCGACCAGGGTGCGAATCTGCGCGGGCGTGCGGTCGCGCAGCAACACCGGCTCCTCGCCCATGAGTTGGGCGATGGCGTCCAGGATCCGGCCGGCGCTCAGCGCCCCGTCGCAGACGCCCGCGAACCCGGCGCCGACCGTGTCCACCTTCGTCGCCCGGCGCATGCCGCGGCCCTGCCGCAGCACGACGTGCTCGGGGTCCTCCGCGCCGGGCAGTCCCACCTGCTCCTGCACGACCTCGCCCGAGAGCCTGAACGAGGACTCGAGCAGCGCCGCGTCGTCGTGCGCGCGCAGCCAGTCGACCCGCGCGAAGTGCGCCCGCACGGTGTCGCCGAGCGGCTGCTCGACCGGGTGCGGCCACTCCTCGACGACGATCGAGGGCTCGGCGGCACCGGTCTTCCTGAGGGTGATCCAGCCGAACCCGACGGCCTTCACCTTGCGCGCCTCGAACTCGTCCAGCCACGCGTCGTACCGGGCGGCGTACTCGGCCGGATCGGTGCGGTGGTCACCGGCGTCGCGCAGCCACAGCTCCGCGTACTGCGTGATGTCCTGCACCTCGCGCTGCACGATCCAGGCGTCGCAGCCGCGCGGCACCCACGAGCGCAGCCGCTCGGTCCACTCCTCCCCCTCCACGTGCTGCCAGTTGGCCAGGAACTGTGCGTGTCCCCCGTCGTTCAGGTGCTCCCCCGCCCCCTGAACGATCGAGCGGCACAGATCGTCCCCGCTCATACCGCCGTCGCGGTACGTCAGCCGGGCGCCCGGCGAGATCACGAAGGGCGGGTTGGACACGATCAGGTCGTACGTCGCCCCGGCCCCCTGGTCGACGGGCTCGTACAGCGAGCCCTCCCGCAGGTCGGCGGCGGGCTCCCCGCTCAGCGCGAGGGTGAGCGCGGTGATGTGCAGCGCGCGCGGGTTGAGGTCGGTCGCGGTCACCTGCGTGGCGTGCCGGGAGGCGTGCAGCGCCTGGATGCCGGAGCCGGTGCCGATGTCCAGGGCGGCGGCGACGGGCGTCCGCACGGTGATCCCGGCCAGCGTCGTGGACGCCCCGCCGACCCCGAGCACGACGCCCTCGTCGTGGCTGCCGATGCCACCGGCGCCACCGACCGCACACCCCAGGTCGGACACGATGAACCAGTCCTCGCCGTCGGGACCGCCGTACGGCCGGACGTCCACGGCCGCGGCGACCTCGTCACCGCTCGCCCGCAGCCATCCGCTCTCCAGGCACGCGTCGAGCGGCAGCACCCCGGCGACCCGTCCACGGGGCACAGGCTGCTGCAACAGGAAGAGCCGGACGAGCGTCTCCAGGGGGCCCTCGCCCCGGGTGGCCCGCAGGGCGGGCACGGTCTCACTGCGGGCGAGCGCCGCGTAGGCGGGCGCCCCGAGCAGTTCGAGCAGCCCGTCCGCGGTGAACTCGGCGGAGAGCAGAGCATCACGCAGAGCGCGGGTGACGTCGGATCGATCGGCGGCAGGCAAGGGCACAGAGGCGGTAGAACTCACGCCCCCATTGTGCCGCCAGCCGCCCCAGGGGGGCGCGCCCAACGAACGACCAGCCGCCCCAAAGGGGCGCGGGGAACTGCGCAACATACGGACGACCAGGCGCCCTGAAGGGGCGCGGGGAACTGCGCAACATACGGACGACCAGGCGCCCTGAAGGGGCGCGGGGAACTGCGCAACATACGGACAACCGGGCGCCCTAAAGGGGCGCGGGGAACTGCGCGACCAGCCACGACGAGACCCGCACCCGCAGACAGGGCACCGACAGGGCAGACGCAAAGGCGCCCCCGTCGCAGCGCAAACAGCCAGACGACAACGCCCCCGGCGCCGCGCACTCGGCGCAACCCCGGGGACGTAAACCCACCCGAACCTAGGAACCCGACGGCGAAGCGGACGCGCTCTTGCAGCTCTCCTGCCTGGCCATCGCCTTCCCCACGTCCCCCTCCTCCAGGTTCTTGAGCGCGTCACTCCCGCTCTGGCTCAACTTGTCGAGCTCACCCGCGATCCCCTTGAGCCCCTCGGCGAACTTCGCCTGGTCGTCCGTGTCGAGCTTGTCGACCTGCTTCTTCAGGGCCGCGTACGACGTCGAGATCTTGTCCAGCTCCTTGACGGCGTTCTGCTGCTTCGTCTCGCCGTCGTCGACCGGCGGAGCCCCCGCCTTGTCGACCGCGTCACCGATCGCCTTGTACGCGTCGGACATGTCCTGGAACGCCTGCGAGTCCGTCTTCTGGACGTCGGCCGGCTCACTGTTGTCCGAGGTCTGCTTCTGGATCGCGGTGTTCGCCTGCTCGATCTTCTTCGCCTGCGGCTGGACCGCGTCACAGACCTGCTTGGCCCAGGAGTCCAGCTTCTCGTTGCTGTCGTCGCTGCAGCCCGACAACGCCAGTACCAGTACCGCACCGCCGGACAGTGCGGCAGCAAGCTTCTTGTTCACCGGATTGGTCCCTTCCATGGCTCTCGGCCCCGGAACTTACACGCCGAGCACACGACAATCCCACGTCGGACGCCCCATAAGACCGGTTTGTAGACCTTTAGCAGCCATTTGCACCAAGGGAGAGAAGGCTCACGGAAGAAGTACGCGGAAAACCCGGCGGAGTTCAGAACGCACAGGTGGACACCTAGGTGGGCGGACACCACGTCAAAACGTGCTGTCCGCCCACCTGTTGGGATGCGGCGGTGGTCTACGACACCACCGCGGGATCGGCCGGCTTCGGCACCCGGCCGCCCGGGTTCCCGTTCCCGTCGTCCTCGTCGTCGCTGACCGCGATGCCGCGCCGCTTGGACACGTACACCGCGCCGACGATGACGCCCAGCGAGATGACGGCGACGACGATCCGTACGGGCACGCTGGCGTCGTCCCCGTAGCTGAACTTGACGACCGCGGGCGCGATGAGCAGCGCGACGAGGTTCATCACCTTCAGCAGCGGGTTGATGGCGGGCCCGGCGGTGTCCTTGAACGGGTCGCCGACGGTGTCGCCGATGACGGTGGCCGCGTGTGCCTCGCTGCCCTTCCCGCCGTGGTGCCCGTCCTCGACGAGCTTCTTCGCGTTGTCCCACGCGCCACCGGAGTTGGCGAGGAAGACGGCCATCAGGGTGCCGGTGCCGATGGCCCCGGCGAGATAGGCGCCCAACGCCCCGACACCGAGCGTGAATCCGACCGCGATCGGCGCCATGACGGCGAGCAGACCCGGTGTGGCCAGCTCCCTCAGCGCGTCCTTCGTGCAGATGTCGACGACGCGCCCGTACTCGGGCTGCTCGGTGTAGTCCATGATCCCGGGGTGCTCGCGGAACTGCCGCCGCACCTCGTAGACCACCGAACCCGCCGACCGGGAGACCGCGTTGATGGCGAGCCCGGAGAACAGGAACACCACGGCCGCGCCGGCGATGAGCCCCACCAGGTTGTTGGGCTGCGAGATGTCCATCACCAGGTTCATCGGCCCGCCCTCGCCGACCTTCTCGCCGACGTCGCGGGCCGCCGTGACGATCGCGTCCCGGTACGAGCCGAAGAGCGCGGACGCCGCGAGGACGGCCGTCGCGATGGCGATGCCCTTGGTGATGGCCTTCGTCGTGTTGCCCACGGCGTCCAGGTCGGTGAGGACCTGCGCGCCCGCGCCCTGGACGTCGCCGGACATCTCGGCGATGCCCTGCGCGTTGTCGGAGACCGGGCCGAAGGTGTCCATGGCGACGATGACCCCGACGGTGGTGAGCAGCCCGGTGCCGGCCAGCGCGACCGCGAACAGCGCGAGCATGATCGACGTACCGCCGAGCAGGAACGCCCCGTAGACCCCGAGCCCGATCAGCACCGCCGTGTAGACGGCCGATTCGAGCCCGATGGAGATGCCCGCGAGGACCACGGTGGCCGGGCCGGTCAGGGACGTCTTGCCGATGTCCTTGACCGGGCGCCGGGTCGTCTCGGTGAAGTAGCCGGTGAGCTGCTGGATGAGGGCCGCGAGGACGATGCCGATCGCCACGGCGACGACCGCGAGGACCCGCGGATCCCCGTCCTTGGCGCGGATCGCCGCGTCGGTGACACCGTCCAGATCGGCGTACTTCCCCGGCAGGTACGTGAAGACCGCCACCGCGACGAGGGCGAGCGAGATCAGCGCGGAGATGAAGAAGCCCCGGTTGATGGCACTCATTCCCGAACGGTCCGCCCGGCGTGGCGCGACCGCGAAGATGCCGATCATCGCCGTGACGACCCCGATCGCGGGCACGAGGAGCGGGAAGGCGAGCCCCGCGTCACCGAAGGCGACCTTGCCGAGGATCAGCGCGGCGACCAGCGTGACGGCGTACGACTCGAAGAGGTCGGCGGCCATTCCGGCGCAGTCGCCCACGTTGTCGCCCACGTTGTCGGCGATGGTCGCGGCATTGCGCGGGTCGTCCTCCGGAATGCCCTGCTCGACCTTGCCGACCAGGTCGGCGCCGACGTCGGCGGCCTTGGTGAAGATGCCGCCCCCGACACGCATGAACATCGCGATCAGCGCGGCCCCGAGCCCGAAACCCTCCAGGACCTTGGGCGCGTCGGCCGCGTAGACGAGCACCACGCTGGAGGCGCCGAGCAGTCCGAGCCCCACCGTGAACATGCCGACGACGCCGCCCGTGCGGAAAGCGATCTTCATGGCTTTGTGCGAGACGGCGGTGAGATCCTTTTCGGGCTCACCCTCTGCCGGGGTCGCTTCCCTGGCCGCGGCGGCGACGCGCACATTACTGCGCACCGCGAGCCACATTCCGATATAGCCGGTGATCGCGGAGAACACCGCGCCGATCAAGAAGAAGATCGAACGGCCGGTGCGCTGATTCCAGTCGTCCGCGGGCAACAGCATGAGCAGGAAGAACACCACGACGGCGAATATGCCGAGGGTGCGCAGCTGCCGGCCCAGATAGGCTTTCGCGCCTTCCTGGACCGCTGAGGCGATCTTCTTCATGGATTCCGTGCCCTCGCCCGCGGCGAGCACCTGGCGCACCAGGACACCGGCCACGGCGAGCGCCGCGAGCGCGACGACGGCGATGACGACGACGATCAGACGGTTGTCGTCCGTCAGGACTGCGGCTGCGAAGGTTGCTGGGGTTGAGGGCTCCGCCATTCGTCCTCCTTGACGCTTGGGCTGAGCTCAAGATTGTGGACGGATTGTAGGGAGCGGAACCTGATCAAAACAGTGCGCGGTAAACGGAATTGTTCTTCTTCTGCTACCCGGCAAATGATCGACGAACACCGATCCGATCCAGCCGCGAAGAAACCCGCTAATTCCCTGGAGGCATTATCAATGATCGACGATCTAGGAATTACATGAAAAAGCCCTGTTCACCGGTGAGTGAACAGGGCTTGAGAAAAAAGGCACATGGCCCGAGCGCTACGGCAGGAGTGTCGCCGGTGTCGTCGGCCAGGTCATCCGGATGAGGCCGCCGTCCGCGCCGGCGCTGACCTCGACGTCGTCCACGAGGCCGCTGATGACGGCGAGACCCATCTCGTCCTCGCCCTCCGCGTCGGGATCGTCGGCGGCGTCAGGGGCCGCGCCGGACGCACCGGCGGGTGCGACCGCGTGGGGCGCCTCGTCCCCGACCTCGATGGAGAACTGCTTCTCCTCCTCGATCAGGGCCACCCGCACCGGCGCCGAGATGCCGCCGCTCTGGTGGAGACCCACGGCGCGGGTGCACGCCTCGCCGACGGCGAGCCTGACCTCGTCGAGCACGGCCTCGTCCACGCCGGCCCTGCGCGCCACCGCGGCCGCCACCAGGCGGGCCGTGCGGACGTGCTCGGGCAGAGGGCTGAAGCGGAGTTCGACGGTGGCCATGCATCCCCCTCGGACGTACGGGCGTGCTCTCGGGGACCGGGCGGGCCACAGACCGCCCGATCCCCGCTGTCTACCGGATCGGCCGGATCAGTCGGTCGCCGCGACGGCTTCCTCGACCGAGGTGTGGATCGGAAACACCTTGGTCAGGCCGGTGATACGGAAGATCTTGAGAATGCGCTCCTGGTTGCAGACCAGGCGCAGCGAGCCCTCATGGGCGCGCACACGCTTGAGACCGCCGACCAGCACGCCGAGCCCGGTGGAGTCGAGGAAGTCCACGCCCTCCATGTCGACGACAAGGTGGAAACTGCCGTCATTCACCAGCTCGACCAGCTGCTCGCGCAGCTTGGGCGCGGTATACACATCGATTTCGCCACCGACCTCGACGACCGTACGATCGCCGACGGTACGGGTCGACAGGGACAGGTCCACGGATCCTCCAGCACCTTGCTATCGAGCGGTCGCCCCTCGGGGACACCTCGGCATGATCCCCCGGGACGGTTCGCCAGCCGCGATGGCATTCAATCACTTACCGGCAGGCGTGCACGACGCCTTGGGAGCATTGTCCGTCACGCCAGTGACACACTCGGTGCCGATGGCCAAGAATCACCGATCCGAACGACCCTCGGCGCCGACAGGCTCCCGCCCCTCTCCCGGTGCGGTCCTGGACCGGCTCGCCTCGGGTCCGAGCCGGGCTGCGCGCATCACTCATACGGAGCACTTGCCCCCTCGCCCGGGACGTCATGCAGTCTGGCCGGACCGGATCCGCGCCGAGGTCATCGCGGCCGTGCAGGAAGCCGGAATCGAGCATCCCTGGGCCCACCAGGCACGCGCGGCCGAGCACGCGCTGGACGGCGAGTCGGTGGTCGTCTCCACGGGCACCGCCTCCGGCAAGTCCCTCGCCTACCTCGCCCCGGTCCTGACGACGCTCCTCGACGGCTCCGAGGCCCCGAACGGCCGCGGCGCGACCGCGCTCTACCTCGCCCCGACCAAGGCTCTGGCGGCGGACCAGTGCCGATCGGTGAAGGAACTTTCACAACCTCTCGGCACGGCGATCCGCCCGGCGGTCTACGACGGGGACACCCCCTTCGAGGAACGCGAGTGGGTACGCCAGTACGGCAACTACGTCCTCACCAACCCGGACATGCTGCACCGGGGGATACTCCCGTCCCACCCGCGCTGGTCCTCCTTCCTCAAGGCCCTGAAGTACGTCGTCATCGACGAGTGCCACACCTATCGCGGCGTGTTCGGCTCGCACGTCGCCCAGGTCGTACGGCGGCTGCGCCGGCTGTGCGCCCGCTACGGCTCCTCCCCCGTGTTCCTCCTCGCCTCGGCCACCGCGGCCGAGCCGGCGGTCGCCGGGCGGCGGCTGACCGGTCTGCCGATCGTCGAGGTCTCCGACGACGCCTCGCCCCGCGGCGAGCTCGTCTTCGCCCTCTGGGAGCCCCCGCTCACCGAGATGCAGGGCGAGAAGGGCGCCCCGGTGCGGCGGACCGCGACCGCCGAGACGGCGGACCTGCTCACCGATCTCACCGTGCAGGGCGTCCGCTCGGTCGCCTTCGTCCGGTCCCGGCGCGGCGCCGAGCTGATCTCGGTGATCGCCCAGGAGCGCCTCGCCGAGGTGGACCGCTCGCTGGCCCGGCGCGTCGCCGCCTACCGCGGCGGCTATCTCCCCGAGGAACGCCGGGCCATCGAGGCCGCCCTGCACTCCGGTGAACTCCTCGGCCTGGCCGCCACCACCGCCCTCGAACTCGGCGTCGACGTCTCGGGGTTGGACGCGGTCGTGATCGCGGGCTATCCCGGCACCCGCGCCTCCCTGTGGCAGCAGGCGGGCCGTGCGGGCCGCTCCGCCGAGGGCGCGCTCGCCGTCCTCGTCGCCCGCGACGACCCGCTGGACACCTATCTGGTCCACCACCCCGAGGCCCTCTTCGACCAGCCGGTGGAGTCGACCGTCCTGGACCCCGACAACCCGTACGTCCTCGCCCCGCACCTGTGCGCCGCCGCGGCCGAACTCCCGCTCACCGAAACCGACTTCGACCTCTTCGGACCGACGACCACGGACCTGCTCCCGCAGCTGGAGGCCGCGAAGCTGCTGCGCCGGCGCGCGGGGACGAAGGCGTGGCACTGGACCCGCCGCGAATCCGCCGCCGACCTGGCCGACATCCGCGGCGAGGGCGGCGACCCCGTCCAGATCGTCGAGGCGAGCACGGGCCGGCTCCTCGGCACGGTCGACGCGGGCTCGGCCCACACGACCGTCCACGACGGCGCCGTCCATCTCCACCAGGGCCGCACCTACGTAGTGAAGCACTTCGACCTCGACGACAACGTCGCCCTGGTCGAGCCCGCCAACCCCACCTACTCGACCACCGCCCGCGACACCACCACCATCTCCATCCTGGAGACCGACGTCGAAGTCCCCTGGGGAGAGGGCCGGTTGTGCTACGGCTCGGTCGAGGTCACCAACCAGGTCGTCGGCTATCTGCGCCGCCGCCTCATCACCGGCGAGGTCCTCGGCGAGACGAAACTCGACCTCCCCCCGCGCACGCTGCGCACCCGCGGGGTCTGGTGGACGGTGACCGAGGACCAGCTCGACGCGGCCCGCATCAACCCCGAGATCCTCGGCGGCGCCCTGCACGCCGCCGAACACGCCTCCATCGGCATGCTCCCGCTCTTCGCCACGTGCGACCGCTGGGACATCGGCGGCGTCTCGATCCCCCTCCACCCCGACACGCTGCTCCCCACGGTCTTCGTCTACGACGGCCACCCCGGGGGCGCGGGCTTCGCCGAGCGCGCCTTCCACACCGCCCGGGAGTGGCTGACCGCCACCCGCGAGGCGATCGCCTCCTGCGAGTGCGAGGCCGGCTGCCCGTCCTGCATCCAGTCCCCCAAGTGCGGCAACGGCAACGACCCGCTGCACAAGCGCGGCGCGGTACGCCTCCTTTCCGTGCTGCTCAAGGGTGCGGTGGGGGATGGTGCGGCGGCGGGAGACGGTGCCGGGGATGCGGGGGCGGAAGGTGCCGGGGCGGAGGGTTCCGGAGCGGAGGGTGCCGGGGCCGCTCCGGTCGACGCTTGAGGCTCTGGCCGCTGCGACTGTCGCTGTGGCTGTGTCTGTGGCCGTAGCCGTGGCCGTGGCCGTGGCCGTGGCTGCACCTGACCTCGTACCCGCAGTTGCGATTTCGGTGTCAGCCCCGGCGTGTCGTGCGCTGCTGACTACGGTTTTGGCCTCGGGTACTGCTTCGGCTTCGGCTCTGACTTTGGCCTCGGCCTCGGCTTTGGCTTTGGCTACGGATTTAGGTTCGGCTACGGCTACGAGCGCGGGGTCGGATCCGAATCGCGAGGGTTCGGCCGAACCGGTGAGCCCCGGCCCTGACTCCGACCCCGGCCCCGGCGGCGGAACCGGCCCCGCGGGCCCCGCCCGCGCCCTGACCTCTGCCGCGAACGCCCCGGCACCCACGGCCGCAGTCACGTCGGAGACCTCCCCGTACACCGCGCACCGCACGACCCTCGCCCCTTGGGCCCTGGCCACCCGCCCGGCCATGGCGCACGCGTCCGCACTCCCCTCCATCCAGCGGTCGGCCGCGGCCAGCGCCGCCAGGTCGGCCGCACCGCCCGCACGGTGCCGCGCCTGAACCGCCTGCCCCATGGCCAGTACCGCGCCGAACACCACGCCCACGGCGGCCATCGCCACCGCGACCCACACGGTCGCGGACCCGCGATCCGAACCCAGCCGTACCGCGCCTCGCCGCCCACCCCCACCTCGTGCCCTCACGCGTCCCCCACCGTCTCCTCGGCCGCCGCCACCGCCTGCGCCGACAGCTCCACCCCCAACGGCCCGGGTCCGGCCGCCCGCGCCCGCACCGTCACCCGGACCAGGTCGCCCTCCCGGCTCACCTCGACCCGGGCTCCCGGCGGCGCGGCTTCCCGGGCGGCGGCGACGGCCGCGTCCCGCGCTTCCTGGCGGGCCACCGCCCTGGCCCCGGCCCGCGCCGCGTCCACGCAGCGGATCTGCGCCGACGTCGCGAGCACCGCCCAGATCAGCGCCATCGTGAACGCAACCAGCACGGGCAGCACCACCGCCGCCTCCGCCGTCACGAACCCCCGGTCGCGCCCCGGCCTCTCAGAACGAGCCATGGAGTGCCTTCGCCACCAGTGACTGCAACGCGGACTGCACCACGTCGCTCGTCACCACCTGGTAGAGCACCCCGGCGAACCCCACCGCCGCGATCAGCCCCACCGCGTACTCGGCGCTGACCATCCCTGCGTCCCGGCGCGCCGACCGCACCGATCCCGCCCACCGGAGGACCCGCTCCCGCAGCCTCCCGCACACCGTCGTCGTCCTACGCACTCCACCCATCTCAACCCCCGTACAGATCAAGGAACTCAGCCATCGGAATCAGTCGTCGAAATCAGTCGTCGACGTCGCTCGTGGAACCAGCCGCCGAAGCAGCCGCACAACCAGCCGCGGCACCCCGCTCGGAACCCGCCCCCCGAATCACCGCCTCACACACCACCCCCTCACCCACTCACCCGCTCACCCCTCACGTACGGCCCAACACCCCACCCGCGAGCCCGATCACCACGGGCAGCACCCCGATCACGAGGAACGCGGGCAGGAAACAGAGCCCCACGGGCGCCGTGACGGCCACCGCCGCCCGGCGCGCCACGGCCGTGGCCCTCCGCCCCCGCGCGGCTCTGCACTCCGCGGCGAAGCGCGCGACGGGCGCCGCCGCCGGGGCCCCCGACTCACCGGCCCGCTCCAGCAGCCGTACCAACGGGCCGGCCCCCGGAGTCGCGGCCAACTCCCGCCACGCCACCCCTGGTTCACCGCCGAGTCGAACCTGCGCCGCACCTCGCGCGAGCCCCCGCCCGACCGGCCCACCCAACGACTCCCCGACTGCCCGCGCCGCCTCCACAGGATCCGCCCCGGCCACGAGACAGGCCGCCAACAGGTCGGCTGCAAGCGGGAGTTGGCGCTCCGCCTCGCCCCGGGCGCCACCCCCACCCCCGGCTTCCGCCCCGGCCGCACGATCACGCCACCACCGCCACACCCCGACCCCGGCCAGCGCTCCCACCGCCACCCCGGCCACACCCCCGACCAGCACGTACCCGGCACTCACGGCTCCGGCCACCGGCGCCCACCGCCGCACCGGAGCCGGCAGCCGCACCGCCTTGCGCCGCGGTTCCGACGCGACGACCGCCTCCAGCACGACCCGCACCCGCCGTCGCAGCGCCCTCTCCCGCCGCCGTCCCACGGCGTCCCGGACCAGCAACGCCACCACCGCGCCGACGCACAGCACTACCCCCAGCCTGTGGAAAACCTCCATCGCCCCTCCTCATCCGCCCGATCCACCGCAACGCACGCCACCCGCACGACCGATCCGCACAACCCGCCGAACCCCTCTCACCCCACTTCCTCCGCACCCCGCACGATCCGCACCGCCCACCACATCCCCGCCGCCTCCAGCACCCCGCCGACCACCAGGCACCCGATCCCCGGCCCGGTGTGCAGCAGCACCCGGAGCGGTCGCGCCCCCATCGCCGACCCGAGCAACAGCCCCAGCACCGGCAGCCCGGCGAGCATCACCGCGGTCGACCACGGGCCGGCCAACTGGGCTCTCAGATCGGCCCGTTGGTCCCGCTCCGCCCGCAACGCCTCAGCGAGCCGGTCAAGCCCGGCCGCGAGCCCGGCACCCCGGTCGACCGCCACGTGCCAGCACACCGCGAGCCCCTGCAACCCCTCCGTGCCCGGCTCACCCGCCGCCGCCCGCAGCGCACGGGGCACGTCCCCGCCGAACCGGGCCGCCGCCACCACCGCCGCACTTCCCGCACCGGGCCACGCCCCCGGCTCGCGGGCGGCCACGGCCAACGCCTCCCCCGGCTGCCGCCCTGCCCGCACCTCGCCGGCCAACAGCCCGCACAACCGGATCACCGCGTCACCCCGCCGCTCCCGGGCCCGCCGCGCCGCCCTTGCCCGGCGCACCCGCGCCACACCGGGCACCGCGCAGGCCCCGAGCACGACGGCAGCAGCGAGGCTCCGACGATGCCGACCACCGAACCGCCGATCACACACCCCCACTCCGGCCGCGCCCGCACGAACCCCCACCACCGCTCGCCCCCACTCCGCCACCCGGCCGGGCGCCCCCCACTCCCGGCACCCGCCCCCAACACGGCGCGCACCCGCCGCACTTCGGCGCCTCGCCACTCGCACGCCCACATCACCGCCACCACCCCGAGAAGCCCCA
>NZ_JASERH010000111.1:0-35954 GCF_030766975.1 Streptomyces sp. KL116D
TATTCATATTATTATTATTATTATTATTATTATTATTATTATTATTATACATATTATTCATTATTCATTATTCATTCATTCATTACATATTCATATTCATTATTCACATTCATTATTCATATTATTATTATCATGTCCCTATTACATGCCATTCTGTTCCTAATTCGTTGTCGTACGTGTTCCTGACCGGGCATCACATGCTGTTCATGGCCACCCTGCGCGACACATGAGGTGATGGCCCACGGCGGGAGTCACTTCCTGGCCGTGGTCGTCGTCGGCGCCCGCGCGCTCCTGGGCATCATGCTGGTCTCCATGCCCGCCTTCGCGCATCCATGGACCAAGCGCGTCACCGGCAACAACACGGTCGCCGTCGGGCACTTCGGGACCGCCGGGTACATCGTCTCCCGGGCCACCGGTCAGGTGGTCGGCAAGAAGAGCCGCTCCATCGGAGAGATGAACCTGCCCTTGCGGGCTGCGCCCGCGCGACTCGATGGAGGCCTACCGCCCTGTCGATGGTCCCTGATCTACCACGATCATGGCCATCATCTTCCTCGCCAAGGTCGTGGCAGCAGAGGCGTTCAAGGCTCAGCGCTTCATACGGACGGCGGCGCGCGCTCGGCGACGCCGGCAACCTACCTGATGGCGGCGCTCGGTCAGGGGCTGCAGTTCGGCATCGCCGTCGCCGTGATCCTGCTCGGTGTGCGCACCATCCTCGGCGAGCTCTCGTCCCACCGCCTTCCAGGGCATCACCGCGCAGAAGGTCGTGCCCGGCGCCATCCCGGCCCTGGACGCGCCGATCGTCTTCCCGTGTACGCGCAACGCCGTGCTCGTCGGCTTCTACCTGCTCGTTCGTCGGCGGCCTGGTCAGCCTGGGGCTGCTCGTCGCGCAGTTCCAAGCCCGCCTTCGGCACGGCCTGCTGCCTCGTCCGCACTTCTTCACCGGTGGTTAAGCGGGCGTCGGCAACGCGACCGGCGGCCGGCGGGAGCGGCCATCGGCTCGTTCCTGAACGGCGTCCTGATCACCTTCCCGCCCGCGTTCCCGCCTCTCGGCGTCCTCGGCTCGTTCGGGTCGGCCAACACGACGTTCGGTGACGCTGACTTCGGCTGGCTCGGCCTATCCTCGGCAACGTCGCGAAGGCCGGCAGCGTGGCGGGGATCGTCCTGATGCTCGTGGTCGGACTCGTCATCCTCGGCGCGGCGATCGTGTGGCAGAAGGTCGTGGAGACCGGCTGGGACCTGGCGCCAAGCGCTGCGCTGCCGCCGCCCGGAGGACCGGCCCGAGCAGCACGACGAGAACGCGGGGCGGCGAGACCGCTGTCTCCCGTACGTACGCGAAGATCGCTCCCGGCCGGGGCACCGACCCCGCTGCCCCCGCCGCTGCAGGACTGAACCCTACCGGTGCCCGGGCGGGCCGCGCCGGCTCCGGCGGCC
Source organism: Streptomyces sp. KL116D (assembly GCF_030766975.1). Lineage (NCBI taxonomy): Bacteria > Bacillati > Actinomycetota > Actinomycetes > Kitasatosporales > Streptomycetaceae > Streptomyces > Streptomyces sp. KL116D. The sequence continues at coordinate 1,432 of NZ_JASERH010000111.1, forward strand.
CGCCCCTGCGCCCCAGCTACTGTGCGTCACTGTTTCTCGCGTGGCCTGCCGGGCGAGGAACTCCTCGAGGCGCCGCCTTCTGCCTGGTCCCATGAAGCCCTGGCGGACGTTGCGGGCGCTTCTCCTCCAGCCAGCGCGCCTCGGCCGGGTCGAGGGAGCACGGCGGCGACCACGCCGTCACGGGCGACTGCCGTGCGCCCGCCCGCCCGGCGGCGGTAGGCGTGAAGGGCCGAATCCCGCCGGAGATGCGCCGAGATTCCGGCTGATCCGGCTGATGCGGCTGCACCGGAGGGTAGGCGCCGGCGCCCAGTGTTCCCAGAGCGCGCGCATGGCCGCCATGGCACACCAGCACGCCGTGGAGTCGCGGCCACACCGCCCTCCCACGCGATCGTGAGGGTGACGGGCTCGTCGACCTCCGCCAGCCTCGAGCACCCGCTCCATCTCGTCGTGGGTCGCGTAACTCGCTTCGACATCGGTCCGACGTATTCCCATGTCGCACGAGGCTACTGGCTGCACGGTGCGGACCTGTTGCCAGTCAGTGAGTCAGCGGGTCGGTGAGACAGCAGGTCGGTGAGACAGGCGGTCCCTCGGTCAGTCCCTGCGAGTCTGACCGGTTACGTGGCGCAGCAGGTGGAGTTCCTCGGAGTCGAGCCGCCTCTGGAGGCGGCGCAGCACCGTGTCGTCGATCTCGCCCTGGTCACGCAGCGCCGACCACGACGGTCCGGTGTTTCGGCGAGGATCGCCAGGCGCAGCGCGGTGCGCTCGTCGGTGAGGCGCTGCGGGTGGAAGGCCAGGTCGACGGTTCCGCCTGGCAGCGCAGCGCGAGCGCGTCGGCCTCCGCCTCCGCCAGGCGACCCTGACCGCCTCCGCGACCCGGGCGCGTGTCCAGCCGCTCGACGAGCACGGGGAGCGTGGCGAGCGCCTCGTTCAGGGCGTCGGACCTGCGCGCCACTCCTCCCGCACCACCGACCGGTCCACGGGATCCGTGCCCACCGCACCACCCAGGGCAGGATCACCGACTGCGCCATCGTCACCACTGATCACGACACCGGTGACGAGCACGATCAATCCCGCGGTCGGGGAAGGGCGATCCGTCCTCCAGCGTCGAGGGGACACTGAGCGCGGCAGCCAGCGAGATCGCGCCCCGGAATCCCGGACAGGGCGCTGACGGCGAGCCGCCGCGCGGAGTACGTCGTCCCGGACGCGCGCGTGCCGCGCCGGGCGACGCGGAAGAACCTGGCGGCACCACTGAAGTAGTACGCGAACCGGCACCGCGATCAGCGTCCCGGCGACGGCGAAGCCTGCCCCGAACGCCCGGGCAGCTGCTGGCCGCCCTCGTGCTCCATGACGGAGTGGACGAGTTCGGACGCGCCGATCAGACGAACAGCGAGCCGTTGAGGAGGTACGTGGCGACGGTCCGGTAGTGCTCCTGTGCCTGCACCGACCTCGGCGTCGGTGTGCGGTCCGCTCTGACTGAGCATCAGGCCGCACACGACGACCGCGACCACCCGGACGCCTCGGCGTACTCGGCGACGAGGTACGCGCGCTGAACGGGGTCAGCAACAGCAGCACCTGCCCGCAGCGCGTCCCCGTCGGCCGTCTTCGCCCGCAGCCGCTGCATCAGGACGGCGGACACGGTTTTGATCAGGCACCGCCGCCGCAGCCGCCGAGGACGCAGCCAGCTGACGTGGGGCACGGTGACGTGCTCGGTGCCGACGGTGACGCCAATCAGCATGCCGTAGACGACCAGCGCCGTACCGTCGTTGAGCAGGCTCTCCGCGCAGTAGCGATGTCGGCGGCAGGAGCCGGCGACGCCGACGGCGGTCGCGTCCGTCGGTGCGACGAGCGGCGCCCAGCGCCCAGGCGGGCCCTGTCGAGGCCCATCTCGTGGGCGATTTGCAGGCGACGGCGCCCGCCGAGGCGAGCACCAGCACCGTCGCGGCGAGCGCGTCACGTCGGTGAGATGGCGGCGGATTCTTCCCGCAGCGAGGCGTTGAGGCTCTCCCAGAACAGCAGCGCGGGCAGGAAGAGCAGCAGCACCACCCCGTAGTTCCACGGCGCGCAGCGCGACGGCACGAAGCCGATCAGCACGCCGAGTGGTGCGACGACGGGAGGGCGACCCGCAGCCGCTCCCCCCAGGCGGATCCCAGCAGTACGGCGACCCCCAGCAGCACCACTCAGCACAAGGCCCAGCACGTGTTCCTCCTGATCCTCGCCTCTGCCGGAAACGGTACGGGGAGTTTCCGGTGCTGGGTTCCCGCGTCACCTTCCGGTGGCGTCCGGTTCGGGGCCGGGGTGCGGGGCGCGGACCGGTCGAGCAGCGTACGGAGCTCGGCGGCGCCCACGTTCGCGCCGAACGTCTCGTTCCTGGCTGCAGGCGGGCTCCTTCGGCGAGCGGGCCGGCCATGACCGGGTCGAAGCCGAGCATGTCGACCAGGTGCGCGACGGAGTCGACGGCGTCGGTGTCGTCACCGGCGAGCGCGATGGCCCTGGTGGTCCGCGGCTGGGCGCAGGGCGCCTCCAGGTCGTGGTAGCCCATGGTTGAAGGGCCTTGACCACGTGCGCCCCGGTGAGAAGTCCTGCACGATCTCGCTGGACGAGGTCCGGGGTCGGTCAGGCGTCGCGACGCCGTCGGTCTCCCACCTCAGTAGTTCATCGCGTCGATCACCAGCCGCGCAGGGTGTCGGCGGGGACCGTGCGGTACTTGCCGAGCGGCAGCGCGAGGACGACGGCGTCCATGCCGGCCGCGGCCACCTCCCGGGCGGTGACCGCGACTGCGCCGGGCGTGAGCACTCTACCGTCAGGCGATCGCCGCCGGATCGCCCGGAACCGCGATCAGCACTGGTATCCGGCGCGCAAGGCGAGCCGCGCGAGCACGGTGGTGCCGACCTTGCCGGCGCCCAGGATGCCGAGGGTGCGTACGTCGTGGACCGTCATGTCGTCCTCCCTCCTCACTCGTGGATCGTCGCTGTCGTCAGCCGGCCAGCATGTCGCGGACCATCGGGATCACCTTGGTGCCGTACAGCGCTCGACGGAGCGCGCAGCCGCGTTGACGGGCACCGTGCCGGAGCCGTAGATCATGTCGAAGCGGCCGATGCCGAGCGCCCGCACGGCCCGCGTGATCTTGCGCACCGTCTCGGGCGACCCGATGTACAACGAGCCCTGCTCGATCTCGCGCCTGTACTGGCACGGGTGATCGGCGCCAGCCGCGCGCCGATCCGGTCCCGCATCTCCTGGTAGTGCGGCCAGTGCTGCGCGCGCCTCGTCGTCGGTGTGTCGGCGACCAGGCCGGGCGAGTGCATCCCGACGGGTGCGCCGTGGTGCCGAACTGCTCGGTGGCCCGCTGGTACAGCGCGATACGGCGCGAAGTAACTGGGCCGCCGCCGATCACGGCGAGCATCAGCGGGAAGCCGTACTTCGCGGTGCGCACGACGGACTGCGGCGAGCCGCCGACGCCGACCCAGGTGGTCAGCCCCGCCTCGGTCTTGGGGAAGACGTCCGTCCGTCAGCGGCGACCGCACGGTGCCGCTCCAGGTGACGGGCTTCTCCTCCACCAGCTTCGCGCGAGCTCGATCTTCTTCCTCGAAGAGGACGTCGTCGGCGAGGTCGTAGCCGAACAGCGGGAACGACTCGGTGAACGAGCCGCGCCCCAGGATGACTGGCCCGCCGTCCGCGTAGCCAGCAAGGCCGAGCGTCGCGAAACGCTGGAAGACGCGGACCGGGTCGTGTCGGAGCTGAGCAACTGTCACGCCGGAGCCGAGCTTGAGGGTCGGTGCGGGTGGCGATGCCGGCCAGCACGGTCTCGGGCGTCGATGGATGTACTTCGGGCGGTGGTGCTCACTGAGCGCGAGGGCGTCGACGCCGATCTGGTCGGCGAGGACGGCCTGCCGACGACCTGGCGGATGGCCTGCGCGTACGAGACCGGCCGGCCGGTGTCGTCGTGCGGGACGTCGCCGAACGTGTCCAGGCCGAAGAGGAGTTCGATACGACGGGTGCTCCTTCGTGTGCCGGGAGGGGTGTGGGGTGTGGGTGGGGTCCGGGTTCGGCCGGGCTCACTAGGCGTACGGGCCGAAGCGGCCCCAGGCGACGACCACGGCGACGGCTAGCAGCACGACGTTGACGGCGATGTGCGCGACCACTCCTCGTCCTGGGCGTGTGTGGCCACGGCGCCGCGCATGACCAGCGCCAGGCCGGTCGTGCGAGCGGTGTGAGGACCGGGCGATTCCGGTGTCGCCGGTAGGTCGAGGCCGAGGGGTCCTGAGGACCTTCGGCCGCGGCGCGATGCCCTTGACCTGCGCGCCGAAGCGCCTGGCCCAGGGCATGGCCTCGGCGGTCCCTTGGCGTACGGCTGCGCGAGCTTGCCGCCGCCCGCGGCCAGCATCACGAGGGCCAGCAGGATCTGCAGGATCCAGAGAAAGAGGGTCACGGTACGTCCTGTCGCTACGGGGCGGAGGCGCCGGGCTTGCTCCTCGCGTCGAACGGAAGCCATAAACGGACTTCACCGTTTCTATTCCGGCAGTAGGTTGGAGCCCATGAACAGCCCATTGGTGCCGCTCGGCCGGCCGCGCGCCGAGCGTGCGGACGCTTCCGCAACCGCGCGCAGCTGCTGACCACGGCGCGCGATGATGGCCGAGCTGGGCGTGGAGAAGGTCACGATGGACGGTTCGCGGAGCGGGCGGGACTCGGCAAGCGGGCACGGTCTACCGCCGCTTCGGCACGCGGGCCGGGATCTTCCACGCGCTGCCCGACGACGACGAGCACGTCTTCCAGGAGCAGGTCTCAGCGGGCCGCCGCTCGGGCCGGGCGCCGAGCCGATCGTCTGGCTCATTGCCCATTGCCGCGCCTGCACCGCTAAGCAATTCGCGGGACCACCTGGCGATCGTCCGCGCCTCTCACTGACCGCACAAACCGAAAAATCGCCGGGGCGGGCGCCACCCTGACGCGCATGCACCTCCGCCTGCTCCTGCGCCCGCCCGCCCTGACGCCACCGACGTCGACACCTCGCCCCAGCCTCACGGCGGCGCTGGAGGGGCTGTTCATGCTCTACCTCCGGCACCCCGGCCCGAGGAGCCTCGCTGGCGCCCTGGTCGCGGGACCGGGCTTCGGCGACGCGGCTGGCAGCGGCTGGTGGAAAGCATCTGCTGGACGGACCCGCCGCCGGCCGGCATTCAGCGCCCCCGGCCTTCCTCTGGGGCCGGGCGCGACGGCAGCACTCCCGTGCCGGTCAGCACTTCCTTGAGCACGGGTCGTCGAACTCCTCGTCGAAGTTCATGGGGTCCTCCGACGAGCGGCCGTGGGCATGTGGATCGCTTCTGCGGATCGTTCGCCCGATAGGCCTCGCAGGAACTCCCGCCGCTCGTCCTTGCTGCTCGCGTACCAGGCGTCCCTTCCCCGGCGTTCCGCGGCGGTTTCAGCCTGACCGTTCCCGCCCGCAGCCGGCGAGCAGGACAAGTGCCACGAGGGCGACGGCGGTGGCGACGGGTCTCACACGGGCTCCTGGCTGAACGGTCATGGGGGCGGTGACAGGTCCGCAGGGTAACTCGGTGGTATCTACAGGCGGTCAGGGTGGGCGTCGGTCCGCGGCGCCGTCGGGCCCCAACCACCCGCGGTGAAACGGCCGATGGGGATCCCCGCGGTGAGCAGTCCGGTACGGCGGCGCACCATCCCCCTCACGGCGACTCCCGCCCCTGAACTCGCTGCGGAGGAACGGCGGTTGGCCCAAGAGTTCGGGATCGCACGCAACCGGAACCGGGTTCTGTAGCGCGCCTGTTGCGGACGGGCCGACAAAAACGGTTCGCTCCCTTCGGTATCTTCCGGGGACTTCGGGTTCGGGTGGCGGGCTGCCACCTTGAGCAAGGGAATGCGGACATGGTTTCCACCCTTCGGCGGAGCTGTTCCGCTCGCTCGGGGCCGACGACCCGCCGGTGGTGGGCGGTTGCCGTACTGGGCCGCGGTGCTCGGCACCGGCGGCATGGGCAGCGTGTACCTCCCGTACACGCCGGGCGGCCCGGCCCATCACGCGCTCAAGGTGATCCGGCCGGAGTTCGGCTGTCAAGATCCGGGAATTCAGAGCGCCGGTTCGAGCAGGAGAGGTCAACTCCCGCGCAGCGGGTGCAGGGGCCTCTACACGGCGCCCGTCATCGACGGCGACACCAGAGGGGCAGCAGCCCTGGCTGGCCACCGCGTACGTCCGAGCCCCTCGCTCGCACGCCGTCGCCCAGCACGGCGCGCTGCCGCTGCGCAGCTCCCTGCTGCTCACGGTCGGCGTCGCCGAGGCTGCACGTGATCCACGGCGCGGGCATCGTGCACCGCGACCTCAGCCCGCCAACGTCCTGCTCGCCGCCGCCGACGGCCCCCGGGTCATCGACTCCGGTGCACGCCCGCGCGGGCCGACGCCACCTCGCTCACGGGCACCGGCGTCCGTCGGCACGCCAGCACTTCATGGCCCTGCAGGCGGCGGCCGGGCACCGTCACTCCCCGCCACCGACGTCTTCGCACTCGGCCAGATCACCGCCTTCGCCGCCATCGGCCGACCGGCGTTCGGTGAGGGTTCTCGCACGCGGTCCTCACCGCATCGTCCACGAGGACCCCTGACCTGAGCCAACTGCCCGACGAACTGCGGCCGTTGGTGACGCACTGCCTCAGCCGCGACCCCGCCGACCGGCCCAGCCTCGACCGAGATCATCGAGCGGTGCCACGAGCTGTCCCCGACCCCGCTGCGGCAGGGGCGAGGACTGGCTCCCGCAGACCTTCGCCAGCTCCATCACCGAGCGGCTGCGGCCGCCGGAGCCCGCACCGACGCCGCCGCCCGCCGCGACCGCGCCCGACGCCTCCCCCGCCGACCGCGACGGCGACGCCCGCGCCTCCTGCCGGGCGCCCTCGCACGCACCGACCGCGTTCAGCCCGCACACGCCGCCCCTGTCCCCGTACGCGCACCACCGCACCCCACCAGGCCGTCCCCGGCCACGCCCCCGCACCACACACATGCCGGGGCAGCGGGGCCACCCGACGCCCGCGCCGCAGTGGAACCAGCGGCTACGCGCCGCCGCAGGGTCCTGGCATGGTCGGCAGGTCATGGCGGCGGCGCCGCTCCCTGCCGAAGAAGAAACGATGGGCCCGATCATCGCCGCGGTCGTGGTGGGCGCGTTCGTCGTGCTGGGGATCATCGGCGCGCTGATCCCCGACGGGGAGAAGAGCGACGGCGGGTCCGGGTCCTCCAGCTCGTCGAGCTCCGGCGGTTCGGGCAACGCGGGCCAAGTGCTGGCGGCGCGAAGCAGCCCGACCCAAAGCCGGCGAGCTACCAGGGCACTCGACCCGACCGAGAATCCACTACCTCAAGATGGGCGACAACTGCGCCCGCCGCTCGGACGGCGGCGGCACCGTCCTCGTACATGGGCGGTGACGTCTACTACTACTGGACAGCCCGGTCACCGGAGAGAAGAAGATCGGCCTCCGACATCGCGCAAGCTGGTCCTCCTCAACAACGCGCAGCAAGGTCCTTGCAGGTTCAAGCCGCACGGAGACCCGCTTTCACCGAGAAGATCGACCTCGACCAGCTGACGACGGTCGCAGATCTGCGTCCTCAGCGACTTCCGGCCACGTCGCGGTGGTGGTGACCTACCGCGGCAAGTCCGGGTGCCGAACGACTCACGCCGGACCACGTCACGCTCGACGTGACTTTGGCGTGGCGCAATGCCGAGGAGCCGACCGAGAGCGACTGGGACTCGCCGGGACACCCCGCCTCTGGACGCACCGCGGGCGTCAGAGCACAGGTGCCAGCACACAGCGCCAGATGCACGGCGTCGACGATGCGAGCGGCGGCCACTGCAGCAGCAGCGCCACAGCGAAGAGCGCGATTTCGGTGGTGAGTTCCCTTTCGCTCACTTCGACGAGAGGCGCTCTGCCGTCCCACGCGCCCAGGACCGCGGCGCCGACGAAGGGCGCGACCGCCGCCCAGTCCAGTTCGTGCAGGTGCCGCCGCGCAGGGCGAGCGCGCCGAGCGAGTTGACGGTGATGACCAGCAGGCTCGTGCCGACGGCCGCGCGCATCCGCAGTCCGAGCAGGCCGACGAGCGCGGGCACGGCGAGGAATCCGCCTCCGACGCCGAGGACACCCGGTGACCGCGCCGAGGCCCGCGCCGGCCCCTGCCGCACGGACGGGCCCGGCGCCGTTCGCCCTCCGTTCCTCCCCGCCCGCAGCATGCACGGCCGCGCCCGCGGCGACGACCGAGAAGGCCGCCTGCAGCACGGCGCCGGGAATGCCCGCGGCGAGCGCGGGAGCTGCATCGCCGGGCCGATCCCGGCCGCGGCGAGAGCAGTCCGGCACGCCATCTGACGTGCCCGTCGCGCGCGTACTCGGTCGCCACGCCATGACCGAGGTAGGCTGTGACACTACGAGCCCCCGCGGTGGTGGCCGCCACGGGGTGAAACCGAGCAGGTAGATCGGTGCGGGGACGGCCAGGACGCTGCCACCGCCGCCGAGCGCGCCGAGCGACAGTCCGACGACCGCGCCCGCCACGAGCCAGGATCAGTGAGTCGCGACCGTACCGGGCAGGCCCTGCGCGTTCACCACGGGCAGTGCGGACAGCGCCCACTCCTGTATGCCCGCCGACGACGTCGACCGCGTCCGCGCCGCCCCGCGTCAGCAGGTCGACCGCCTGCTGGGAGCGCCCTGCCCGAGCGGCAGATGACGACCAGGGGGCGTCGCTTCCGCCTCGCCCGGCAGCGGCACGCCTGCGGCGAGCCGCGACAGCGGGAGGAGCAGGGGCACCGGGTATGTGTCCCGCCTCCACTCGTCGAGTTCACGGACGTCCAGCAGAACGTGCCCGCCGTCGCGGGCCAGTGCCGTCCTCGGTGTGTCCGGTGCGCCGGGCCGCTTCTTCTACGGTGATCCGGCCGGGGCCGAACGGGGATGTGGTCATGGGCGGTCCTCGCCTCGTGCGTAAGGGTGGGTCGGTCTGGTGCGGCTCAGGCGGCGCGGGAGCGGGGAGTCCGGCCGGTTCGGCGGCGGTGAAGGAGTCGTCGACGGCGACGACGTCGCGGCCCGCCGCGTCGAGCAGGGAGGCGGCGATCGCCGCGCGCATGCCGCTCGCGCAGTGCACCCAGACCACGCCGGGCGGCACGTCGTCGAGGCGCTGGTGCAGGGCGTGCAGCGGGATGTGGACCGAGCCCTCGACGAAGCCCGCGGCCCGTCTCGGAGGCGCGTCGGACGTCCAGCACGACGACGTCGTCCGTCCGGTCGCGCGTCCGGTCGCGCGTCCGACGGCGCTCGGCCAGGTCGGCGAAGGTGGCGCGGGGGAAGGTGGCAGGGCCGGCTCCCTCGACGAGGCCAGGCGGCCGGCTCTCCGGTGGCGGCGGCGGCCGGGCGGTCGATGCCGACGCGCACCAGTTCGCGCTGCGCGTCGGCGAGTTGCCCGGCGGACTCGGCGAGCAGGGTCACCGGTTTGCCCCAGGGGATCAACCAGGCCAGATAGGTGGCCAGTTGACCGTCGGCCTCGAAGTTGTAGGTGCCGGTGACATGACCTTCGGCGAACGCGATCCGGTTGCGCAGGTCGACGACCCATTCGCCGGCGGCGAGCCGGGCGGCTATCTCCTCGGCGTCGGCGACCGCGGGGGCGGTGAGGTCGACGGGGCGGGTCCGGCGGAGTTGGTGGGGGGCCATGTGGGCGTAGTAGGCGGGGTGTTCGTCGAGGCCGGCCAGGATGCGGTGACGAAGGTGTCGACGTCCTGGGTGAGGGCGTCGTTGGACGCCTTCTCCTTGCCGATGGTGGTCTCGGTCCCCGTGCCCTGCCCCGCGGAGCAGAAGCCGCCGAAGCCGTGGGTGGGCAGCACGGCGGTGGCGTCGGGCAGTTCGCCGGCGAGCCGGTGGGCGGAGGCGTGCTGGGCCCGGGCCAGCTCCTCGGTCAGTCGTGGTTCGACCAGGTCGGGGCGGCCCACGGTGCCGATCAGCAGCGATCCCCCGGTGAACACCGCGGCCACCGTGCCGTGCTGTTCTGAGCGCGTACGCGGTGTGGTGCGGGGTGTGTCCGGGGGTGGCCAGCGCTTCGAGGACGAGGCCGGTGTCGACGGTGATGCGGTCGCCGTCGTGGACGGGTGTCCGCTCGAAGGAGACGCCGGCCTTGGCGGGCACGAGATAGGCGGCGCCCCGTGAGGCGAGCCAGTTCCAGGCCGCCGGTGACGTAGTCGTTGTGGACGTGCGTCTCGGCGACGTGCGAGATCCGCACCCCGCGGCGGGCCGCCGCCGCGAGCACCCGGTCGATCGCGCGGCGGGTCGACGCGACGGGCGGTGCGCTCCCCGCCCGCGAGGTAGCTGCGGTTGCCGAGTCCGGCCGTCTCGATGGTGTCGACGAAGAACATGGCGTGCGCTCCTTCCGGTACCCGGCCGGCCTGTGGGCCGCCGGGTGCGGGTGTGGGTGGTGACTGCTTCTCTTGCGGACGGGTCCGGCCCCGTGGGGTTCAGAGGACCGGGTCGAGTCCGCGTGGAGACGCTCCGGCGCGGGCGGGTGAAGGGGCCGGAGCGGGGTCCAGGCGGTATCCGGGTGCGGGCGTCGAAGCGGGCGACGACGCTGAAGCGGTCGCCGCGGATGAGGGTCGTGCGCCATTCGACGGTGCGGCCGTGCGTACGGCCGAGCCGCTCGATGGAGAACGCGGCCACACCGTCGGGCAGGCCGAGGAGTCTTCTGCTCGGCGGCCGTGGGGGTGACGGCCTTGATGTGCTCCTCGCCGCCGACCAGACGGATGCCGCAGCGCACGGCGAGTTCGTCGTAGAAGAGCGGTGTGACTGAAGTCGACGTCGAGCAGGGCGCGGGCGTCCGAGGCCAGCATCCACACCTTGTCGTGCGCGAGGGGTTCGCCGTCGGCCAGGCGGATGCGCTCCAGGTACAGCAGGGGGCGTGGACTCCTCCATGCCGAGGCGCACCGCGACGTGCGCGTCCGCACGGACGTCGAGGGCGCGGACGATGCTGCGCTGCTCCAGACCGGCCGCCTCGACGGAGGCGAACAGGCTGTAGACGGCGCCGACGAACTGCTCTATGACGCCTCGCCCGCGGCCCGTGGCCGTCGGCCGCGGGCCGCGGTCTGCCTTCCCTGCCGCAGGGTCGCGCAGCGCGGCTGAACGGTGTGCCGGCTCACCTCGTACCGCTTGGTCAGCTCCATCTCACCGGGAAGGAGTCGCCGAACTCTCCCTGCTCCAGTCGGTCCCTGAGGTCGTCCCGCACATGACGCCCACAGCGGGGTCCGGTCCGCCGCCCTCGGGAGTGGGTTCCTCGCTCATGATCCCATCCTTGTGTACGTACATTTGGATAGCTAATGTACGTACATTAACGCGCACCGCCAGGAACAGGGAGGCTGACCCCGCACCGGCCAGTCGGCAGCGACCCCTCGAACCGGATGGAGCACGGGACGACCACGCACGCGCACCACAAGGTCCTCATCGTCGGCGGCGGCAGCGCCGGCGTCAGCGTCGCCGCGCGCGGGCTGCGGCGCCAGGGCGTCGCGGACGTCGGACTGTGAACCGTCGGCGACGCACTACTACCAGCCGCTGTGACCCTGGTCGGCGGCGGCCGGGCGCGCGCCGGGGAGAGTGCCCGGCCGCAGCGTTCCGTCATGCCGAAGGAGGGTCTCCTGGATCCGCGACCGCGTGGCGGGCGTGACTCCCGAGAGCGGACGGTCGCCCTGGCCGGCGGCCGGACCGTCGGCACGACCGGCTCGTCGTCTGCCCAGGCATCCAGCTCGACTGGGACGCGGTGCCCGGCATGGCGCAGGCCGTCACCGCGCCGCACACCTCCAGCAGCTACGCCTACGAACTGGCACCCAGACCTGGGACCTGATCCGTCCGATGCGCTCGGGCACGGCCGTGTTCACGATGCCGTCGGGGCCGATCAAGTGCGCGGGTGCGCCGCAGAAGATCGCCTACCTGGCCGCCGACCACTGGCGTGAGCAAGGCGTCCTCAAGGACATCCGGGTGGTGCTCGTGCTGCCGACGCCCAAAATGTTCGGCGTCCCCGTGTTCGCCCGGGAACTGGAGCGGGTCGCGGCCCGGTACGGCATCGAGGTGCGCACCGGCAGCGAGCTGGTCGAGGTGGACCCGGACGGCCGCGCCGCGACGGTGGTCGACCACGGGACCGGCGCGAAGGACCGCATCGGGTTCGACCTGCTGCACGTGGTGCCGCCGCAGTCGGCCCCCCGACTGGCTGAAGGCGACCGACCTGGCTGATCCGGCGAACCCGGCCGGTTACGTGGAGATCGACAAGTACACCTCTGCGCCATGTGCGCCACCCCGACGTCTACGCCCTCGGCGACGCCGGTTCCTCGCCCAACTCCAAGACGGGCGCGGCGATCCGCAGCAGGCGCCGGTGGTCGCCCGGAACGTCGTCGCCGACCTGGCGGGCGCCGAGGCGCCGCCCGCGTCGTACGACGGGTACGCCTCCTGCCCCCATCACCACCTCACGGCCAGCATGCTGCTCGCCGAGTTCGACTACACGCTGCAGCACCGCCCCCACCCTCCCCTGATCGACACCACGCGCGAGCGCCGGGACATGTGGTACCTGAAGCGCTACGGACTGCCGTTCCTCTACTGGAACCTGATGCTCCGCGGACGCGCATGAGGAGCCGCCGCGGCACCGCCGACCCGCTCGGCCGACTCAGACGACGCCCACCAGCACGATGACCAGGGCGGGCAGGGCGACGAAGACCGTGCCGAGGTAGACGGCGAGGACCCACCGGCGCTCGGCGGCGACGCGGGCGCGAGGCTCCCCGGCGCAGAACAGCGGCACGGGGCGCAGGAGCGGGATCACGTAGATCGCGACGATCGCGAAGAGGCCGTGGCAGCCCGTGACACGAGACCGCCTGGAGGCCGATCCTCGCGTCCCGTCCGACGCCGGCGAACGCCGCGAAGACCTGCACCGTGAACGTCGTGCCGAGGTTGGGAGCCGACGACGACAGGATACACACCTGCGCCGGTGATCAGGATGCCCGTGCCGACGAAGGGGACCAGGACGGACGTGGTGATGGTCGACGACTGGGTGACGACGGTCACCATGCCCGAGGCCATGGCGAGGTAGGCGTTGCGGCCGACGGCGATCGGACGTCGCAGGCCTACCGAGCCGACTGCAGGAACGAGCAGCTGCCGCCGTAGCTGATCGGCGGACAGGATCAGGGCCGCGCCGATCACACGAGAACAGCGCGGCCGAGGCGCCGCTGACGTGCGAGGTCGCGTGGATCACGCCGTGCTCCACCGGTCTGGTGGCCGCGGATATGAAGGTGAAGTGGGCCCGGGTTCGGCAGCCAGTCCGTGCCGCAATAGCGTCGGTCAGCGTCCCGCTGATGTGCTCCCGGGCGGATGCCAGATCATCAGCTCGATCGGGAAGAGAGATCAGCAGCGCGAGCCAGTTGTAGTAAGTCGTGGACGGTCGAGGCGCCCAGCGCCCGGCGCGGAACTCCGTGCGGTTTCCGATGAAGGTCAGGGCGACCTAGGTTCGTCGTCACCATGCGTGCCGACGTTCGCGCCGAGGATGATGGGGATCGCTCCCTGGATGGGCAGCGCGCGCCCGACCCACGGCGGTGACGGCGATGGCCGAAATCGTCGCGGTCGACGGCTGGATCAGGACGATGTGCCGAGGACGCCGACGCTCCAGTCCGACCCGCGGGCTCGCGGCGAAGGCGAACATGGTGCGCGCCGCGTCGCTGCCCAGACCCGCGAAGCCGCGGCTGATGATGCTCACGGCACAGATCAGCAGGTAGATCAGCCCGGCGACGCCGAGCCAGCCGAGGGCCGTGGTCCACGTGGGAAGGTCGGGGCGGTCGTCCGGCCCGCCGTCGGATGTGGCTTCCGCCATGGACCAAGGCTACAGCTCGTCACCAGGGGCGCTCGTGGGCCGGACGCCGTACGAGTGTCAGGACCGGCGCCGGTCTCGAAGAGCGGGTGGTCCGGAAGTCGTGGGTGCGCGAGGTCAGCCGCACGTCGAGGCTCATCGTTCCGTCGGGGCCGAACAGCGCCCGGTCTCCCCCGCCCGGCAGAACCTCGCGAAAACGTGACGACAGCCGGTGATCGGGCAGGCTGGCGTCCGCGGCATGGGCCCTTCACTCCGAGCGTCCTCCCTTTCAGGCCGACGAACGGACCGCACTCGTCGGCTGGCTGGACCTCCAGCGCCAGATCCTGCGGTGGAAGTGCGAGGGCCTGGCCGAGGCGGACGCACACCGCGCCGTCGTCCCGACCTCCCCGGCGATGACGATGGCCGGGCTGATCAGCCACATGCGGTGGGTCGAACACACCTGGCTGGAGGTGCTGTTCCTCGGCGGCGACGAGAAGCAGAACCCGTCCTTCGACGAGACGGACGAGGACGCCGACTGGCACACCGACGGCGCCGCGCTGAAGGACCTGCTCGCGGCCTACGAGGCGCAGTGCGCCCGCAGCGACGAGATCGTGGCCGCGGCCTCCCTCGACGACGTCGGCCGCCACCCCGACTGCCGCTCCGCCAAGGCCAGCCTCCGCTGGATCCTCCCCTCCACCTCGTCAGGAGACCGGCCGGCACGCGGAGCCCACGCGGACATCGTGCGGGAGCTGCTCGACGGGTCCAAGGGCTACTACTAGCCGCCCCCGCCCGTCCGCGCCTCAGCGCCAGCACGGCCGCCAGCAGATCGGTGCCCAGCGCCGTCAGGATGCTGGACGGTTCGAGGGCGTGCCGGACGTTGCCGGCCGTGCCGCCGCGCGGTGAGCAGGCCCGCGCGGCGCGGCACGGCGAGATGGCGGGACACCTCCGGGCGGGACAGTTCCCAGACGTGGGCCAGCTCTCCGGTGGTGTGCGGGCCGCGCGGGCCAGCGTGCGCAGCAGCCGCAGCGCACCGGATGGGCGAGCGCCTCCAGGCGCAGGGTGACCGTCTCCAGGGACACCGGTTCCGCCGGGTTCGGCTCGGCCACCGGGTACTGCACCACCGGGTGCCAGCCGGGTGCGTGGACCACCACCAGGTGCGGGCTGTTGAACACGCTGGGGATGAAGGTGACTCCGGTGTCGTCGGCCTGTGTCGCCTTGTCCTGCAACTTGTCCACCAGGATGCGGTCGCCGTCCGGCGACAGGGTGACCACACCGGAGACCGAGGCGAGCGCGGCCGCCGCGCCCTGGCTCCGCTCGAGCAGGTCGTTCTTCGGGCGCAGATCGGTGGCGAGCCGGACCGCGGCAGCCGTCCAGAGCCGTGTCGAAGAAGGCTTCGGCACTGGGTGAGGGTGTCCACACCCGTTCCCGCACCGCCGCCGGGTCCGCGAGCAGCCGTTCCGCGAAGGCCTCCTGACGCGGGCCACGGGCCTGGGCCGGGTCCAGCGCCCGCTCCGCGCCCTCGCGTCGGTGAGCGGCGACCGCGCGGCGACGGGCGCCCGGGTGCCGCCGCACACGTGGTGACGAGCGCGGCGGTCACGTACATCTCGTCGTCGATCCGGTCCACGTCGTCCAGCTCGTCGGCGAGCGCCCGCCGGGTCGTGCGGGGAACAGGAAGTCGGCCTGCGAGGACCGCCAGAGGAACTCCGCCTCCTGAGCCGCTCGGCCAGCTCGGGCCGCAGTCCGGCCCCAGACGTCCGCGGCCCACACCGCGTGCTGCGGATGGTGCCCCGGCTCGGCCAGCACGTGCAGCATCGCGGTCAGTTCGGCCAGCGGGAGGCCGCGAACCGCAGCCGCTCCGCCGGCACACCGCCGATGTCGATCTCAACGTCATCCCCTCACTTGATCACCGCTCCGCCGGGGGGCGCCGGCGTCGGTTGACGGATAACGTCAACCGACGTGCCCGATCGGGTGTCGACCGCATCGTTCGGTGCCATGACGACCACGACCGGCCTGCGGCCCCCGCGCCCTCGTCCGTGCCTCCGGAGGCCCCCGCTACGCCGTCGCCCTGGCGGTGGACGCGCTCGGCACCGGCCTGCTCCGGCCCTTCCCTGCTGCTCTACGGGGTGACGGTCCTGCACTGTCCGCGCCGGTGACCGGCGTCGCCATGACCGTCGGCGTCGTGGCCGGTCTCGTGTGCATGCCCGCGGTGGGCCGGTGGCTGGACCGGGGCGCCCGCAGCACGGTCGTGGCGGCGTCGATGCTGGTCCGCGTGGTGGGCGTCGCGCTGCTCCTGGCCACCCCCGAGGGAACAGCGGGCTGTTCGCGGCGGCGGCACTCTTCCTCGGAGTCGGCAGCCAGGCCTGGCCGGCCGCCCACGCGGCGCTCGTGGCGACCGTCGCCCACGGCAGGGAGCGCGACACCGCCCTCGCGGCGGGCCGCGCTGCGCAACGGGCGCACTGGGCGTGGGCGCGCTCATCGCCACCGCCTGTCTGGCCGGTGGCACCACCGCGCTCAGGTGCTCGACCGCCGTCACCGGGGTCGCCTATCTCGGCGCGGCGGCCCTGGCCTGGTCGGTCCACCTGCACGCCCGGCCCGCCACCCCGTCCACGGACCCGGACGCGGACCCTGACACGGGCAACGGCCCCCGTGCCCCGCATGCGCGCCCTCCTCGCCGCCAACGTGATCTACGTCTTCTGCCTCAACGTCCCCGAGATCGCCCTCCCGTTGATCCTGGTCACGCAGCTGCACGCGTCCCAGTGTGGTCGGCGGCCGTCTTCGTGGCCAACACGGTGCTGGTGGTCACCCCTCCAGGTGCCGGTCACCGCGTTCATGTCCCGCTTCCCGCGCCGCACCGTCCTCGCGCTCGCCGGGGTGGTGCTCGCCCTGTCCTACCTGGGCTTTCCTCGCGGCGGCGTCGCTGGGACCCGGCTGGGGCGCCCCGGCCGTCGCCGCCGTCTCCGTCGCTCTGCACGCTCGGCGAGATCCTCTACGCGGGCAGCGCCACCGCGCTCCGTCACCGCACTCGCCCCGGCCCGCGTCCTGGGCCGCACCCTCGCCCGCTTCGAACTCTCCACCGGCCTGGGCCTGGCCGTCTCCCCCGCGGCGATCACCGCGCTCGCACCGCACGGCCCGGCCGCCCTCTGGGGCACGCTCACCGCCGCGACACTGGCCGCCGCCTCCCTGCCGTCCAGGGGCCGGTGAGCACCACGGCGGGACCGGGGAGGTACGGGGCCAGTTCGAGCGGGCGTCGGACGGCCGTCGTGCCGCGCGGGCTCAGTCCTGCGCCATCAGCGTCGCGTCCTCCTTGTCCACCGCGTGGAAGTACGGCAGGGGCAGACCGTCGCGGGAGCGGAGTTCCATGACGGTCGCCTCGATCTGCACGGCGCCCGGCGCGACCGTGTCCGCCGGCGGCGTGCCGGTATCACCCACGGGTGCTCAGGCCGTCGCACACGGCCGGGTGCCGCCGATGCCGTGCCGCGCGGGGTCGGAGCCCTGCCGCACCGACGACAGAGACGAAGGCGAGGCCCGAGGTGTCGTGGCACCGGTACGTGCCGGACAGCGTCACCGTGCCGTCCGGGGGCGACGGTACCGACCTTGTCGATGGTCACAGGACTCGTCCGGGGCCGCGGCAGTCGCCACCGGTGCCGCGAGCAGCAGGGTCACGGCGCCGGCGGCGGCTCCGAGCCGGACGGATGCGGGATGACATGGGAGAACCTCCTTGTTGGGGGCTCCATTGATATCCGGGTCGCCCCGGGCGCCCGTCGATCATCACCCCTTCGACGGCGAGTCCCGACGGTCCCCTGACGCCCTCCGCGCACGTCGGCGCAGCAGCAGCGTTCCGCCGGCCGTCACCGCGGCCAGCGCGACGGCGCCGACCGTCCAGGCGAGGGTGTTGCTCCGCGCCGCGGGCGGGGCGGCCTCGGCCGGAACCACCACGACCCGGGCCGTGTTGTCGGACGGATCGGGATCGGCGGTCCGCTCGTCCGCGCCGCGCGGCTTCAGCCGTACGAGTCCGTCGGCGTCGTCCGCCCCCAGGCGCAGCGTGAAGGTGAGGGTCCGCTCCTCGCCGGGCTCGTGGGCGGTGCCCGGGCAGGTGTAGGTGTCCCCTTGTGCCGGCACAGCGGCTCGAAGACGTCCTCGTCGATCTCACTGCATCGGCTCCTTCACCACCGTGCTGCCCCGCGGCGGGTGAAGACGAGGTCGAAGGCGCCGCCCTGGCCGGGGTCGCCCGGGCCGTCGTTGCGCGCGCCGATCCGCACGTCGCGCACGTCGCCCGGCGCGCCCGCCGCGGTCGCCGATCGCGGCGTAGTCCGCCGGATTGTCCGTGTGGACCATGGTCCACACCTCGGCGTCATCGCTCCACGCGCCCCCGGCCGCCCGTGCGCACTCACCGGTTCGAGCCGGGGACCGTCGCCGGCCGGTCCCGGGCTCGTCATGCGCACGGCTTCGTACCCGGGCCGAGGTCGAGCGGCCAGGCCGACTGGCGCAGATCGGCGTGGTCGATGACCTTGGGGTGCGCATCCGCAGGCCGGGGCCGAACACCACGGTCCGGCCCGGTGGCGAGCGCAGGTCGGGGAACGTGCAGTACGCGGTCTGCGCGCCGCGATCGGCCCTCTGTAGCGGCAGTTCGCGAAGTGCTGTGACAGCGGCAGCTCGTTGTCGACGGTCAGCAGCAGGGCGACGCCGTGGGCGGTGGTCTCGCCCGTGTTGCGCACCGCCAGAGTCCATGCTCGTCTCGGCGCCGGGGCGGATCCCGCCGACGACCTTCGGGGCGCGGACCTCGAGGATCGGTCCGCCGACCACCACGCGCGTCGTCGCGGTCGCGACGTGCCCGTCGGGAGCCTCGTACGTCATGCGCAGCCGGCCGGTGTCGCCGGCCTTGCTGCCGGGCGCCGCGTAGGGCAGCGCACCGGACCAGCCCGCCCAACTGTCGTACCGCGTACCGACGTCGCACACCACGACGAGATCCGCGGTGTTCGTGCAGCCGCTGCCGAACTTCTTCAGCCGCAGCACGTCCTTGGAGGCACGGACGTCCATGGTCAAGTGCCCCGACTTCAGCCCACTTCGCCCACGGCGTCCGGGTCGTCCGGCGCGTACCGGATGTGGGGCGCTTGTCGCGCTCGGCCGCTTCCGGCCGCCGGGCGGCTTCACGTGATAGGTGCCGGGCGCCGTGAGCACGGGCCGTTCACCCGGGTGCGGGGCCCGCCCGGAACTCGGTGAGGGCGAGCACGGCGAGGGCTCCGGGCGGCCAGCACGGCGAGCGGTCACCGCGAACAGACGGATCACGCGACGCCGGTCACGCTCGGTGGGGTGTGCGGGCATGCCGGTCAGTCGAACACGGGCGGGTTCACCCCGGCCAGGATCCCGCTGTCACGACTGGGCAGCAGCCGTCGGCCCTGGTGAGCGGGTCGGGCCCGCGTCGCCCGACCGACCGGTTCAGGACGCGCGCGCCGCGAAGGCCGCCGGTGAGAAGGTGAACGCCACGTAGGTGCGTCCGCCCTGTTCGAACCGGGCCGCCTCGGTCATCCCGTAGTGGCGGTGGACCGCGAGGGAGCGTTCGTTGGCCGTCTCGACGAACGCGACCCGAGATCGAAGTCGTCCCGCAGGGCCCGGCTCAGCGCCGTGATCAGCCGCGTCAGTACGCCGCGGCCCTGGAACCGGTCGTCGACGGCGACCGGCCCGTAGAGGAACATCCTGCCCAGGTCGCGTCCTCGGGCCGCTTCGACGACGGCGGTGACGGCCGCCGACGCAGGGTGCTCGGGCGGAAGTCCGCCCGCCTCGCTGGTGATCGCGAAGCCCGCGAGCTCCCCGGCGGCGTCGGCGACGAAGACGCCTGGCCCGTCCTGGAACCGGTCCAGGAGCTCCGCGGTCATGCGCCCCTGCACGAAGCCGCGCCGGGCCCGCTCCTCGTCGCTGAGCCCGACGCCGCGGGCGCGGTCCATCAGGGCCAGGATCGCTTCGTGGTCGTCGGGCCGGGACCTGCGCACGGTGATCGTCACTCGACAGACCCTACGCAGCCGCGCCGTTGTCGGGACCGCGAGGGACGCCCGTGCGCGGCGGCGCTCCCACGCCTTGCCCGCCTCGACCAGCAGGAAGATCAGCACGGCGAACGCGATGGTGAGCCCCCACTCCCGCAGCCCCACCGAGGCGGTCGCGAACCCAGTCGTGCATGAACGGGGTGTACGTGAAGAAGACCTGGAAGGCCACCAGCAGGGCGCTCGACCACCAGATGACGGGATTTCCGCGCAGCACGTCGGGGGTGAGGCTGGAACGGTTCAGGAAGCGGCAGTTGAACAGGTACGCCAACTGGCCGAGCGCCAGCATGAGGACGGCCGTCGTCTGCGCCTCGGCCAGCGGCACGCTCCGCGCGGTCTCCAGGTAGAAGACGCCCATCGTCGCCGCGCCGATCAGAACCGAGCCGACGGCGATGCGCCGGGCGAACTCCGCGTTCAGCAGCGGGGCGTCGGGGGGCGCGCGGCGGCCTGGTCATGATGCCGGTCTCGGCCTTCTCGCCGGCCAGCGCGAGGGAGAGGGTGACCGCGGTGACCATGTTGATCCACAGCACCTGCACGGGCTGCAGCGGCAGGGTCCAGCCGAACAGCACGGCGATGAGGATGACCAGTGACTGGGCGCCGTTGGTGGGCAGCAGGAACAGCACCGACTTGCGCAGGTTGTCGTAGATCCTGCGGCCTTCCTCGACCGCGCGCTCGATGGTGGCGAAGTTGTCGTCGGCGAGCACGATCTCCGCCGCGTCCTTGGTCGCCTCGGTGCCCTTGATGCCCATGGCGACGCCGATGTCGGCCTGGGTCAGCGCCGGGGCGTCGTTGACGCCGTCGCCGGTCATGGCGACCACTTCGCCGTGGTGCTGCAGCGCGGACACGATGCGGATCTTGTGCTCGGGCGATGTCCGTGCGTACACGTCGACGTCGCGCACCACCTGCCGCAGTTCCGCGTCGTCCATGGCCTCCAGTTCGGCACCGGTGAGGCGGCGCGGTTCGGGGGGCGTCGACGATGCCCCATCTCCCGGGCGATGGCGACGGCCGTGCCCGCGTGGTCACCGGTGATCATCTTGACGCGGATGCCGGCCCGCAGGCACTCGGCGATGGCCGTGACGGCCTCGGGGCGCGGCGGGTCCACGATGCCGACGACACCGACGAACTCCAGGCCGGTCCCGACGTCGGCGGGGTCGAGCCGGGCACGGTCGGGGGGCGGCCGGGAGCCGTGCGGCGGCCAGCACGCGCAGCCCGCGCGCCCCCGATCTCGTCGATCCGCGCCTCCCAGAAGCCGGTGTCCAGCGGCTCGGCGGTGCCGTCGGCGGCGGTCTGGGTGGTGCTGCGGGCGAGGATCCGGTCCGGGGCGCCTTGACGAGGACGTGCCGGGAGCCGTCGGCGGCCTCGTCGAGCACGGCCATGTACTTGGTGTCGGACTCGAAGGGGATCACCGCGTGCCGCCGGTGCTCCGCCCCGTCGTGGCCCGCGGTCATGCCGAGCGTGCGCAGCGCGCCTCGGTGGGCTCGCCGACCAGTTCCCAGCGGCCGCTTTCTCGCCGCGCACGACGCGGGCGTCGTTGCACTCGGCCATCACCTCGATCAGCGCGCGCAGGTCCGGGTGGGCGGCGAGCGGGGCCGGTGCGCCGTCCAGGGTCACCTCGCCCTCGGGCGCGTAGCCGGAGCCGCTGACGTCGTAGGCGTGCGCGCGGGTGCGGACGAGCCGGGCGGTCATCTCGTTGGTGGTGAGCGTGCCCGTCTTGTCGGAGCAGATCGTGGTGACGGAGCCGAGCGCCTCCCACGGCGGGCAGCTTGCGCGTGATGGCCCGACGGCGGGCCATCTGCTGCACGCCGAGCGCCAGGGTGATGGTCACCAGCGCGGGCAGGCCCTCAGGGACCGCCGCGACGGCGAAGCCGATGGCCGCCGAGACGAGCTCCGACCCGGTGAAGTCGTGCAGGACCCCGCCGACGAGGAGCATCACGGCGGCCGCCACCAGGATCACCACCGCGAGCCGCTTGCCGAACGCGGCGAGGGTCCGGGACAGCGGTGTCTCCAGCGACTCGACCTCGTCGATCATCGTCTGGATCCGGCCGATCTCGGTGGCCGCACCGGTGGCGACGACCACGCCGGTGCCGGTGCCCGCCGCGACCAGGGTGCCGGAGTACAGCATCGAGGTCCTGTCGCCGATCCCGGCGTCGGCGTCGACCGGGTCGGTGCGCTTGGCCGCGGTCACGGACTCGCCGGTCAGCGCCGCTTCGTCGACCTGCAGCGCGGTGGCCTCCAGCAGGCGCAGGTCCGCCGGGATCCGGTCGCCCGACCGCAGCCGCACCACGTCGCCCGGCACCAGGTCCTCGGCGTCGACCTCCGCCCATGCGCCGTCGGTGAACGTGCGCGAGACGGAGAGCATCGCCCGGATGCCGTCGAGCGCCTTCTCCGCCCGCCCCTCCTGGACGAAGCCGATGGCGGCGTTGATCACCGCGACGGCGAGGATCACCGAGAGTCCACCCAGTCGCCGAGCAGTGCCTTCAGCACGGCGGAGACGAGCAGGATGTAGATCAGGACGTCCTGGAAGTGCGACAGGGATCCGTCGCCACAGTGGCGTGGGCGCGGGTGGCGCGAGCCGGTTGGGGCCCGTCTCGGCGAGGCGGCGGGCGGCCTCGGTTCCGGTCAGGCCGTCCTGCGCCGAGTCCCAGGCGGTCGAGGACCGCCCGACCGGACAGCGACCACGGTGCCGCCGGCTCCTCACGGAGCCGGGGCGGCTGTGTCTCTGGTGCACCCGTCATCGTTCCAGTCAATGCCGGAACCGCTGCCGTGTCGCGGTGAGAACGTCCCGGACGCAGGGGGCCCGGGACCCGGGACCAAAGCCCTCCCTGCCGGGGGTCACCGGGAGATTCCCGGGACGGGCCGGCGGTCGAGGACGGCGGCGGCCCGCTCCACCCGGGTGGCGCACGGCACCGTCTCGCCCGACCTCGACGGCGTTCAGCAGGTCCCTGAGCGCGGCGTACGTGTTCGGCGCGCAGGAGGCGGCGCCCGGCTGGGCCAGCGCCCGCCTCGCCCGGGTTTCCAGGCCCGGGCGGTGCGTCCCTGCTGCCGGTCGACGAAGGCCCGCGCGTAGTGGGCGCGCAGCGCCGACCACTGGTCGTCGCGCAGTTCGGGCTGGGCCAGTGCGGCGCGGGCGGCCCGCTGCGCCGCGGCCGGGTCCTGGACGGTGCGGGCGACCGCGAGCGCGGCGAGGTAGACAGCCCTCCCGGTCCCCGGGCGCCCGGTCGGGCGTGCACTCGCTCGCGTGCTCGAAGCACTCGGCGGCCTTGACCGTGTCCCCCGCGGAACAGCGCGACGAGCCCCCTGCACGTGGGAGATCCGGGCGATCAGCAGGGTCGTCGCCGGCCAGCAGCGCCTGCGGCCAGGTGGCCCAGCAGGGGTCTCGGCGGTGTCGGGTCGCTGCGTGCGGCCAGCCAGGCGGCGAGCCACCGGGCGGTGCCGGTCTCCGGCCGGTCCAGGGGTGGAGGCTGAGCAGCTGCAGCAGATGGCGCAGGCCCTCCGACGTGTGCTGGCGCTTGGTCCACCAGAACCACAGCCGGCCCGCGGCGTCGAGGGCGTCCTGGGCGAGGTCGGGCCGGTGCGCCGCGTGCCGCATCATGGCCTTCAGGTCGTGCTGTTCCTCTTCCAGGAGCTGCATGGCGTGGCCCTGGCAGCCGTGCTGCCACAGGTGCTCGGCGATCTGCGCGACCTGCCGTACGTGGCTGGCCCGCCGCTCCAGCGCGACCTCGGTCTCGCCCGCCTCGGCCAGCCGCCGGCCGCCGAACTCCCGTACCGCGTGCGGCATCCGGTAGCGGGGCTGCGCCGGGCCGTGCGGATCGTGGTCGCTCTCCAGGACGCCCTGCGCGGCCAACTGGGCCAGCAGTCCCGGCACCTCGTGCGCCGCCACTCCGCCTCCGGCGCACACCAGTTCCGCGGCGGCCTGGCCGAACGGCCCGGCGAAGACGCTCGCGCGGCTCCACACGATCCGCAACTGCCGCTCGCAGCGGGCGTAGCCGGCGCCGATGGCCCGGGCCAGGCTGCGGTGGCGGCGCAGTGCCGGATGCGGGCTGCTGAGCCAGCACTGGCCGTGCCGCACGAGTTCGGCCAGCTGCTGCGCCGAGTGCGTACGGGTCTTCGCCGCGGCCAGTTCGAGCGCCAGGGGCAGCCCTTCCACGGCGCGGCCGATGTCCTCGGCGGCCCGCAGCGCGGTGCGGTCCCTGGCGCAGACCGGTCAGCCGGGCGGCTCGGCCGAGGAACAGCGCGGCCGCGGGCGACGGGGGCGCCGTCCACGGGGGTCTCCGTGGCCAGCGGGGCGAGTTCGAGCAGGGCCTCTGCGCCGAGTCCCAGGGGTTGGCACGAGGTGACCAGCACGTGCAGCCACGGCCGCTGCATGACGGCCCGCTGCACCCAGCCCGCGCACTCGGGGTGGGCCGCGTCGACGTCGTCGAGCAGCAGCAGGGCCCGGCCCCGGCTGCCGCGCGGACCCGTCGTGCGCGGCGCCGCCCTGCGGTGCGGGCGCAGTCCGGCCAACGCGTCGTCGGCGGCGCGGGCGAGCCGTTCCTGGGCCGTGGGGCCGCCGGGGCAGCGCAGGCAGGCGGCGCTCTGCCAGGACGCCTGGAAGGCCCCTGACCGCGGCCCGGGCGAGATGGCTCTTGCCGACCCCGGTCCGCCCGGTGACGGTGACCACCTGGTGGCGGGCCAGCAGGTCACCCAGTTGCGCCAACTCCCCTTCCCTGCCGATGAGTTCGCCCGGCTCGCCCGGCGGGCCGATCCCGCTGTCGGCAGAGTGATTCTGGGCTGGTGCAGCACGCTGTGTCCCCGGTGGTTCTGGTGCGGATCGTTCAGGCCTCCCTGCCTGCCCGGACACTGCCGCAGGCCCGGACAGCGATGCCGGACCGACCACTGCAGAACCGTCACTGCTCGGGAGTCACGCACTCCCAACGCGCCCTTCGTACCCCGGTTGTGCGCCAGATCGGGAATCACCCGCACAGGTGAGATGTCCGCGCCCGGAAGAACCGCCGTTGACCGGCCGCACCGTGCCTGCGCACCGTGCGCACGCGATGTCCACCACGGCAGACGGACCCGGAAAGTCCCGCCTCCGCGGCCGTCACGGCACAATCGGCCCGCCCTCCGTCCCAGGCCTCCCCGGCCCGCCGCACACCGGGGCGGCCGCGCGTACCGGAACTCCGCACGTACGGGCCGGATCCACCGCCCGCCCGGGCGGCCCTCCCCGCCGGGACGCCGGTGCGCATCCGGCCAAGACGTCCGCTCACGCGCCACGCCCGCACGCCCTTGGTGCCTACGCTGTGAGCGGCCGTCTCGGTGAATTCCC
Source organism: Streptomyces sp. KL116D (assembly GCF_030766975.1). Taxonomy (NCBI): domain Bacteria; kingdom Bacillati; phylum Actinomycetota; class Actinomycetes; order Kitasatosporales; family Streptomycetaceae; genus Streptomyces; species Streptomyces sp. KL116D. The sequence goes on from NZ_JASERH010000111.1 coordinate 26,582, forward strand.
CGTGCCACCGAGGCGGCCTTCCACCCTCTGATCCGGCCGGTCAGGAGCCGGATCAGAGGGTGACTCACCTCCGCCGCCGTCACCCGGTTGCACCACCAGCGGCGGTCATCGGGGGCCCCGGATCCCTAGCGTTCGGATGACAGTGGGAACGGCCTTCGAAGGAGCCGGGGCATGAGCGACGATCCGATCCACGCCGAGTTGGACCGGCGGGCCGCGGCGGTCGAGCAGCAGGTCGTCGCGTGGCGGCACCACCTCCACCGGAACCCGGAGCTGTCCAACCGGGAAGCCGCCACGGCCGGGCTGATCGCGGACCATCTGACCTCCCTGGGGCTCGACGAGGTCCGCACCGGCATCTCCGGTCACGGCGTGGTCGGCGTGCTCCAGGGGCGCCGGGTCCGGTGACCGGGTGATCGCGCTGCGGGCCGACACCGACGCACTGCCGGTCAAGGAGGACAGCGGCGAGAGCTTCGCCTCCACGGTCGTGGACGAGGACTATCCCGGCGGGCCGTTCCCCGTGGCGCACGCCTGCGGCCACGACGCGCACACCGCGATGCTGCTGGGCGCCGCCACCGTCTGGCCGGCGTCCGCGAACGGCTGCCCGGCACCGTGCTGTTCGTCTTCCAGCCGGCCGAGAGGGCGCTCCGCCCGGTGAGACGGCGGGGGGCGAAAGGAGATGCTCGCCCAGGGCGCGTGCGACGACCCGGTGCCCTCGATGGCGTTCGGCATGCACGTGGGCCCGCTGCCGAACAAGTACGTCGGCTACCGGGTCGGCAATCAGTTCGGCGCCTCCCTGCATGATCAGGATCGTGCTCACCGGGCAGCAGGGTGCACGGCTCCACCCCGTGGATGGGCGTCGACCCGATGCCCGCGGCCGGCGCGCCGTCATCGTCGGCATCGGGCAGCTGTACCGGCAGGTCTCCGCCTTCGACGCGATCACCGTCACCATCGGGCACGTCGAGGACGTCGGCCGGTTCAACATCGTGCCCGGCGAGGTCACGCTGTGGGGGCACCATCCGGTGCGCGGTGGAGCAGGACATGAGTGAGGTCCAGAAACGGCTCGCCACCCTCGCAGAACAGACCGCCGCCGCCTACCACTGCACCGCCTCGGTCGAGTACCTCAGGACGTTCCGGCGGTGCACAACCTCAGAGTGGATCGACGCCGTCCTGCCGACCGTCCGGCGCGTCGTCGGCGAGCGACGCGGTCTTCGAGACCTCACCGACCCTCGGCTACGACGACGTCTCGGAGTTCGTGAACACCTACGGCGGCGTGTACGTGATGCTGGGCGCGCAGGACTGCAGGCTCGGCGAGAACGGCGGCCTCGAACCGGTCCCGGACGCGGGATGATCCCCAACCACAACCCGCGCTTCTGCGTGAACGACGACGCCCTGCTGCAGGGCGTGCGCCTGCACTGCAACGTCGCCTACGACCACCTGACCGGCACACTCGCTCCCCGGACGTGACGCCCGGCCCCCGCCCACCACTACTCCCAGGTCGCGGTTCCGGGTCGATGCCGTGGGCGCGTGCGCCGGCATCGACGATGCGCCGGAACCAGGCGGCGAGGCCGGGGCGGATGCCGTCGTAGTGGGCGGCGAACCCGGGACGGCCTCGTACTTGCGGCCGAGGCACACCTGCATCTGCCGGGTCAGCGGAAAGTGCGCGGCGAACACGTCGCGGTGCCGCTCGACGAGTTCGTTCGCCGCCGGACTGCCCGGCGTCACACCGGCGTCCATCGCCTCGGCCAGCGCCCGGTCGAGGTCGGTCATCGCGTCGGTGACAGCCTGCCGTCCTCCGGGCCGCGCGCGGGCGGAGCGCTCGGCGAACTGCTGCCACTGCGTCGTGTCCCCGTCGGACTGGCGTGCCTTGACAGGCCCTTCGGGATCCCAGCCGGGGCCGAAGACCGCGGCCTGCTCCTCGATGGTGAGCAGCAGGCCGCGCTCGTGGGCGTCGATCATCCGGTCGAGTCCGGCGCCGAGCCGCTGGAGCCGTTCGATCCGCTCGGCTACCTGGGTGCGCTGGGCCCGCAGGGCGTCAGGGGACGTCCGTGGCCGGGTCGTCCAGGACGGCGGATCCGGTCCAGGCCGAGACCCAGCTCGCGGTACACCACGATGCGGTGCAGCCGCTCCAGGTCCCGCGGCGGTGTAGAGCCGGTACTCCGGCGGCCGTGCGCAGCGAGGGTCGCGCCAGGCCGATCTCGTCCCAGTGGTGCAGCGCGCGGGACCGTCACGCCCACTCCGCGCCCCGGCCTGACCGACGGTCAGGCCCTCGGTGTCACGTGCGTCATGCATGGTCCACATTGTCGCCCCGGCCGCCGCTGTCGGGTCAGTGATCCCCGATGGCCGCAAGGTTCCGAGCCTCCTCGCTTGCCGGGTCGTACGGCTTCGCCGCGGTGAAGACGATCGCGCGTGCTCGGGGGTGATCACTTCCACGTCGCGCGTGTTCCACGCAGTGTCCCGCGGCCCGTCGACCGAGTCCGGGCGCACCGCACGGCAGGCCTCGACCAGGGAGTCGACCTGGCCGAGCACGCACGCGAAGCTGACGGAGATCGCCGGCGCGGTGTCCGGCGTGCTCGCCCCGGTGACGAGAGTACGTCCTGGAACGCCCACCGGCGCAGATGGACGAGGTCTGCCCGGGATGCCGAACAGTTCGAAGAATCCGAGTCCACGGGTCCAGAAGTCCACCGACGCCGCCAGGTCGTCCGTCGGGATCGTCACGAACGCGGGCATGCCGTAGATGCCGCGGAACAGCTCCGGCGGCACGGCGTCCGGGCCGGGGTCGGGCACGGGGCTCATCTCGAACGCGTAGTAGTCGCTCATGGACGCCACCTTCAGCCCTCCCGCACCGTGAGGGTCAAGCCGCGTCCGCAGCGCGAGCGGCGACGGCCGTGTTCTCCCCCGACGCGGAACCGCCCGCGTGTCCGTCGCGGTACGCCCGGTCAGCTCGGCACTCCCGAGGCCCCGGTCGGGCGCGCTCATGTCGCCGGTGGCGGGGACGCCGTCGGCGAGCCCGTAGCGCAGGTACGGCGCCCTGGAGGCTGGCGACCGGGGGGCCGAGCAGCGTGACGTTGGTGGGCACCGCGCCGTCCTCGAACACCTTCTTGCCGGCGCCGAGCACGATGGGGTGCAGCCAGAGGTCGATGCGGTCGAAGAGCCGCTCGCGCAGCAGGCTCTGCACGAGGTCCAGGCTTCCGACCACCTTGATGTTCTCGTGCCGCTCGCGGGCTCGCGCACCGCGTCGGCCAGGTCAGGACGAGCTGGGTGGACCCGTCCCACGGCAGGTCGGGCTTGCTGCGCGAGGCCACGTACTTCAGGATGCTGTTGAAGAGCGTGGCGATCGTTGTCGGGGCCGCCCTTCTGGTGCGGCCAGTAGGCGGCGCGAAGATGTCGTACGTGCGCCGGCCCAGCAGCAGCGCGTCGGTGCCCTCGTAGGCGGCCTGGATCTGACGCTCCCGACGGTCTCGTCGATCAGGGGCGCCTGCCAGCCGCCGAACCGGAAGCCGGCCGGATCCTCCTCCGGGCCGCCGGGCGCCTGCGCGACCAGGTCGAGGGGTGGCGAAAGAGCTCCCGAGGTGGATGAGGCCCATGGTCTGCTCCCGGTGAGTCGGTTTCGTTCCTCGTCAAGATCAGAGAAATCGTTCGGCGGGCGCCCGCAGACTCATCGCCGCGCCGAAGGTCCCGGGCGGCGTCCGATGGCGGTCTCGGTCCCACTGCTCCTGGGCGAGGGAGTCGACGGGCTGCGGCTTGCCAGATGACGGCCAGGGCGATGCGCCAGCTGATCTGGCCGATCGCGATCATCAGGGCGGCCAGCGCCTTCTGGTCGTAGTGCCGGGCCACCTCGGCGTACAGCTCATGTCGGAGACGCGCTCCGTGCCGGTCTGCGTGGCGGGCTGGAGGGTCGCCTCTCACCAGGGCGAGCGCGGCGCGCTCGGCGGCGGGTGAAGTGCGGGGCGTCCTGCCGAGGAGACGCGGTGATGCGGTCCCCGGACTCCCCGGCCTTGCGCAGGAAACCGGTGTTGAGGATGGTCAGATAGGTGTTGTGGACGCAGATCTGTCCGGCGCGCAGGTGCATGAGGCCTCATCGTGGTGCGCAAGCACCGAGCGGTTGCCCGTGGCGCGGAACAGGGCGGCACCGATGTCGCCGCCCAACTCCGGTACGAACTCGGTGCTGGGCACTCCGCGAGATCCGGGTGCTGCGCGGCTGGTCTCCTTCGCTCCGGCCTGCCGGCCCGGTCGGCGTCTTCACTGGTCACAGACGGACCGGCTCGCGAAGGTGTGACGGGATGCGGGAAGCTTCTTTCTCGCGCCGGGACCCACGGCCCTAGGGCCTGTCGGCAAAGCTTTCCCGTCGTCGCCCGAAGGGCGGCAGCGCACGGTCTGGTGCGTGCGATCGCAAGGCGCCGGGAGGGCTCCTAGTAGCGGAGCTACGCGGACCTTTTCGGCAACGCGGCGAGCGTGCGTGCCAGGCGCCGCAGGGCAGGCGGGAGATTTGACGACGACGCCCTAGTCCGCGCCGGGTCCCGCTTTCGGCCATGAACTCCTCCCACCAGGTCGGCCGGGTTGGCGGCCGCGGTCAGTGCGAGGCATCTGCGTCGGGATCGAACATGTCGTACGGGACCACGGGCGTCGGCGGCCAGCGCCACGCCACGATCCGGCCGCTCTCGTGCAGGTGCCGGGCCGCGCCCACTGCACACCTCGGCGAACCACTCGGCCAGCCGCTCGTCGCGCTCGTCCGGCTCCTCGTCGTCCTCGAACCCACAGTCCCAGGCCTCGGCCTCGCCGGTGGGCCGACTGCCCGCCATCGTCCCGGCCGACGGCGTACGCCTTCAGGCCGTCGGCGGGAAGAACGCGCTCCAGCGCGCCTCCCACGCGTCCGACGTCTGCCCGGCGGCCTCCCGCCGCGTCGGCCTCAGTGGTGTAGCCGACGGCCACGTAGGGACGGCGCGGATCCTGGTCCACTGTCGGTCGGAACGTCACCGCGTAGATCCCGCGATCCGCCGGAAATCCGCCGACCCGTCGGCTGGCAGCGCACCCGTTCCGCGAACGTCATCCGGCCTCCTCGTCCGTGCCGAAGGTCCCAGAGGCCAGTGGCGCGGCGGACCAGGGCGCCGTCGACGTTCAGGATCCGGGCGTGACGGTGACCGCCGAGGCCGGGCGTCGGTCGGGACCAGCCGATCACGACGACGGCGACGTACCGCGCGGTGCCGTCAGGCCGGACGCTGCTCTGCCACGCACGTCGACCGTGGCGCGCCGGTAGGTACGGCCGTCCTCGCAGAACTCCCGCGTACCAGTCGACGTGCGTGAGCCAGGCGACCCGCACGTCCGCGATCGGGCGGACCGCTCCGAGGTCGACGACCATGCGGCTGGCAATGCCCGGCGTCCAGGCGGTGGCCGGGTCGCCGCCGACCAGGGACCGCCGGGTCCGCCATCCCGGCCGGCCGTGGCGCGGCCGGGGAGCGTGGTCCGTCCCAGCGCGAGATCGGCCACGGGGGAAGCGCACGGCCCGCGGCACCGCAGCGGGCCGCCGTCGTCCGCCCGGCGTGCACCACGGCCTCGCCTGCTGCGGCCCTGCGCCGTCACGATGTCACTCCGGCCCGCGGCACCGCTCAGCCGCACCGTCGCCGCGTCGACGACCTGCGCGCAGGCCTGCGGGATCCGGGCAGCCGTGAGAGGTCATCCGCAGGTGGCAGGACCACCGCCTCGGGCGGCTTCCAGACGGATCTCGCCAGCTTCGGTGCCGTCGTCCCGCACGGTCTGCGCCCCCTCGAACAGGATCGTCGCGGTCTTCGGCACGCGGGACCCGGGTGGTGACGGCGCGCGTCCGACAGGCTGAACAGGGTCAGGTGCGTCCACGTTTAGCTGCGCCGCTCGTACCTGGGGCGCGTCGGTCGGTGCGTCGAGGCGCTGCGGCCAGGTCGCCGGCTCCCTGCTGCGTTTCGCGCCGGGGTGTCCTTCGGCGAGCAGGCGGCAACCGGGCCCGCCGTCCGACAGGATCAGCGGTGTTGCCGCACACCGACAGCGGGTTGGCGGCCCGGGTGGCCCCGCACCGCGGCGCAGGACGAATCCGGCCCGCCCGTCGACGTCGAGCCAGTCGGTACCGGTGAGTCACCGGGCCCGGGCCACACGACGAGGTCTCGTCCAGGTGCGGCCGCGTCCGTCGAGCCCTGTGCCCGGAAGCGCTGCGTGTCCGGCGGCGCTCTCCCCAGCGCAGCGTCACCCGGTCAGACCTCCCGTTCCGCGCCGCCCAGGTCGGCGGCGATCCAGCGCTGTCCGCGTCTGCCGGTCGGCGCGGGACACGGCCCACCGCCGCGGCGTCGCCGTCGACCGCGCGGGCCGGCTCCACTGCCCGTGTCGGAGGAGGACGCGGCGGCAGGCGGCGCCCCGGGCCAGGTCCGTTCCGTCGGCGCCGGCGGACCTCCGAACGCGTGCAGCGAGTACCCGTAGGCGGGCCGGCCGCACGCCGAGCACTGCACGCGCGCCGCACCCGGCTGCGGGAAGGTGAGCTCGTCCACGCGCGGGCCGCCCCCGTCCGGGCCGGCGTGACGTCCGCCGTGCCTCAGCCGCGCGGCCGGTCAGCCCGGCATGCCCGGCATGTCGAGGTTGTGGACCTTGACGACGCCCCGGCCTCGTGCCGGTCGTCGCAGACCACCGCGCCGGACGGTAGCGTGGCGAACCCGGCGTACCCGGTGCCGTCGAGGGCGAACAGGGGAGGCACTGCCTGAAGCCGTCCCGCCCCTTCGCAGGCACTAATTTGTTGCCGGTGACCTTGGCGGCGGTCGACGGCAGGAACACCGGGTGCGCTGCTGAGCGCGAACAGCCAGTCGCCGTGGCCGGGCTGCCGGCGAACTTCACGAACCCGGCCTTTTGCTCACGGCGCCGGCCCAGGCCCGGCGCGTTGATGTGCCACCAGACCGGGGCCCGTCCCTAGTCCACGGCCCCACCGGCCTGCTCGAACAACTCCTTCTGCGTCAGGCGTACGGCCGGGCGGCTGGGCGGGACCGCCACTCTGTGGGAAGAGGTAGCCATAGTGACTCCGGCGCGCCTCCGCTCGTACTGGCTCGCCGGAACTTGGCGACGCGGTGGGTCGGCGGATACTGCTGGTGCCGCCCAGACGCCGGGCCAGGGCGAGCGTTCGCAGGCCGCGGTCGCCGACCGGTCGCCTTGTGACCTGGGCGAGGAAGGCGAGCGGAATCACGTCCCTGCCGTACAGGTGCTCCCGGTCGGCGAACATCGGCATCAGCGGCCTCGCCCGCGTCGCTCATCACCGCGAGCAGGGGTGCGCCAGAGGCCCCGCGTTCGGCTGGTCGGTGAGGACCCGGGCAGCTCCCGCCCGGCGAGCAGGAAGTGGACGGCGCTTGCCCGCGGTGCGCCACAGTTCTTCCTGGTAGTGCGGGCCGAACGAGCCGTGGTTCTCGACGATGAACGTCAGAGGTTCTGCGCCGTGGCTGGGCGGCCACCGGCACGCCGTCCACGCGCGCCGGATTACGGAGGTCCGTGCCGGCAGCCCGGCCTTCGTTGCGGCTCCACTGGCCAACGCGTCGCCTAGTCGCCGGTCGTCCGGCGCTCTACGCGAGGGCGGGAGCGTGGACCGTGCGTGACGCCCATTCCTCCAGCGCTTGGTGCGTCGCCGACGAATCCGCCGGTTCGCGCCCGTGCGGCGTCTAGTCGCCGGACGCCGGGTCGTCGGCCGTACCCAACCCCCGTGGTGGAACTGGTGCCTGCGGGTGATGGCGTCGATGTCCGCCCGTCGTCCAGGTCGGCCCAGAGCAGGTGGGCGGTGACGGTACGACTGGAACGTCGTCGAAGAACAGCTTGCTCCCACACGCTGCCGCCGGTCAGCCGGTTGGTCGCCGCGAACTGCTTGATGGTGGCCAGCGTCCGCTTCCGCAGGGTCTTCCGGTCGACTGCGCGTTTCGGCGTCGTACGTGCCACGGGTCAGCAGGCCTATGCGGCCGAGGACGACGGCGAACTCCGGAAGTCCTGTCCGTGTAGAAGCCGCGGGCGGCGTCCCCACTGGGCCTCCGACCACCGCGTGTGGTCCAGGAGCACGCAGTACGCGTCCGCTACCTTCACGGTACCGGGTGCGTCCCGGCGTGGGCCACCGCCGTTCCTGGGAACGCGAGTGTCGCACTGAGTCAACGCGGGTCGGCTGAGCCTCCGCCAGTTGGACGAACCGGCGACGGCTCGACCTGACCCTGAGAACTTCGGCGCCCCCACCCTTACGACAACGTTGTCAGATCGCGATCAGTTGTTGGCCGCCTCGCCACCTCTGTCAAGGTTCAAAAAGTCACCGCGACCTGCGACCGGCCCGGCCGGCTCCCGCCTACTTGGGCCACGCCGTCCAGGAGGTTGCCAGACGAGCGCGACCACGAAGGCGTCGGTGACGGTTCGTCCGATGAGGGATGGTGGTACGCGGTGCCCAGAGCTGGTCGACGAGGACCTGCATTATCGACGTCGGCGCGATCTGGCCGGCTTCGCTCGCTGAGTGACGCTTCCGCCAGCCGGCGCCGGTGCGGGAGGAGTACAGCTCGGTACGTGGTACAGGTCCTTGTCCGTCTGCGCCGCGCTGATCAGTCACACAGCACCCACTCCCCCGGGGTCCGGGTCAGCGACGTGGGCGAAGGAGCGGAGCTGGGTGAGCAGATCGGCGCGGACGTCCCTGTGTCGGGGAAGGTTGCCGTCTCTCGACGGCGGAAGTAGCCGTCGAGGGCGAGCGCGCTCTGAGGCCACCACCGAGGTGGTCTTGCTGACGCCGCGGCCTTGGCGACGCGTTCAGCGTGAGGTCGCCGGTGCCTCGGCGAGCAGGTCACCGACGGTGCAGGACGTCCGCCCTGACCTCGTCCGTGGACGGCGCCTCGCCTCGCGGCCGCCTTCCTTTATGGCCGGTCCGCCGGTCTTGTTCGGTCACGTGCTCCTGCTGGGTTGCGGGTGGTGGTGACCGGCGTCACCAGCGAATGTGCCGATCGTCTCAGGTCGCCTTGGGCGCCTTGGGTCGCCTCTGTGACCGGACCCGTGAGGAGTAGCTGGTGAGGTCGAAGCGTGGTGAGGGAACTCGCGGCGGATCCGGTCGGCGGTCTCGGAGACCTTCCTGGGACCCGTCGCCGGCGGGGTCGACGTGCACGCGGAAGCGCGCTTCCCGGCGGGCAGGGCGAGACGGGCGGGCGATCTCGTCGGAGACGAGCGAGCGGTCGCGGCCTCGGGGCGAGGTGGTCATGAGCGCCTGCCACCTGGTCCATCAGCCCGGCGTACTGTTCTCAGGCGCCTGACGGCGCGTCGCCGGTGGCCGGAGTGGGCGAAGCGGCGCACGAAAACGCGAAAGTGCTTCACGATAAATGCGAAAACGCGTTAAACACCCGCATCCTGATTGAACGAAGCATAC
>NZ_JASERH010000112.1:0-42208 GCF_030766975.1 Streptomyces sp. KL116D
CCCGCCGAAGGCGATCGTGGAGGCCGACGACCGGCGCCGAATGCTGGTCGTCGAGCGGCATCTCCGACCGGTTTCCCCGCCGTCACTGGACCGCGAGGGCGGACTGGTCCGGCACCCCGTACGCGTTCGTCGATCTGGAACTTACCGGCGGGCACACGACGCTGGGCGCCAACACCCGTGACTGCGTTGCCTCACGACCGGTGGCGCACGAAGCCGGGCGCGCTGGAGGCCAGCGGCACGGCACTGCTGCCGGAGGCCCGCGGACTAACAACGGCCGCGTTCGAGGCTGTCCTCCGAGACTCGCCTGGCTGGACGGCGTTGGACCTGAAGGCGTGGTTCGACGCGATGGGGCGGTGGCGCGCTACGGGGGCCGTGACGCACGGGGCGGCCGCCGCCTGGGACGTGCTGCGCCGCACCGCGTACGGCACGGCTGCGCGCGGACGGCTGGGCGGGAGGGCGCGGACGGGCTGTTCGGCGCGCGCCCGTCCCTTGACGGCGCGCTCGGCAACGCTCACCACGGTCGCCGAAGCGACTGCGCTACGATCGCCACCGAGTTCGAGCAGGCCCCTCGGCCATCTGCTGGCGATGCGTCCGGCGCGGACTCATCGGCGTACCTGGTGGGATCTGCTCGACGTGGCGCGCCAGGCGGTGATCGAACCGCAGCCGCGCCCTGCTCCCCCGGATCGGGACGGCGTACGGCGGCCAGGACGCGGCGGCCTTCGACCGGCTCACGCGGGAGTGGCTCGCGCTGATGGACCTGCTCGACCGGCTCCGCCACCGACTCCCGTCATCTGCTGGGAGTTGGCGCGCCCAGGCGCGGGCGTGCACGACGGGGCGGAGCGGGACCGGCTCGCGTACGACCAGTTGTCGCTCGTCACGGTGTGGGGGACGCGCGAGGGGGCCGAGGCCGGGCTGCACGACTACGCGAACCGGGAGTGGGCGGGCTCGTCGGCGGTCTCTACCGCAAGCGCTGGGGCCGCGTACTGACACGCTGCGGGCCGCCCTCGATGCGGGTGGCGCGCCGCGGACGATCGACTGGTTCGCCTTCGACGACGCCTGGATCCGTGATCCCGGCCCGCTTCCGGCCCGCGCCACTGAACGTACGAAATCGCTGTTCAGGTGCGCGAACGGCTGCGCGCGGCGCCTGGCTCCATCGGAGTCCGGCACTCCAACTCCCCTCTCCCAGCCCTTCTTGACGGGTATACGTCACCCGAAATCTCTGGTAGGAAAACCTTCCTAACAGTCGGCGGTCCGACGAATCCCGCCGGCGGACTCCCTCAAGGAGGACCCGTGCCCACTCCCACATACGCACGTCCCGTCGCACCTTGCTCGCCTTCCTCGGCGCCTCCGTCGTGGCGGGCCTCGCCCTGACCACCCGAGTTCGCCGACGCCGCGCCCGTCGCGGCGGGTGCGGGCGGGCTCGACGACCCGGCGAAGAAGGAGATCGCCATGCAGCTGGTGTCGAGCGCGGAGAACTCCTCGCTCGACTGGAAGGCCCAGTACAAGTACATCGAGGACACAGGGCCGCGGCTACACCGCGGGCATCATCGGCTTCTGCTCCGGCACCGGCGACATGCTCGACCTCGTCAGGGCTGCACACCGACCGCGAGCCCGGCAACGCGCTCGCCGGGTACCTGCCGGCGCTGCGCGAGGTCGACGGCACCGACTCGCACGACGGCCTCGACCCGGACTACCCGAAGGACTGGGCCGAGGCGGCCGGGGACGGCGCGTTCCAGCAGGCCCAGAACGACGAGCGCGACCGGGTCTACTTTCCGCCCGGCCGTCGCCCAGGGCAGGGCCGACGGCGTCCGGCACGCTCGGCCAGTTCACGTACTACGACGCCGTCGTGATGCACGGCGACGGCTCCGACGACCAGCTTCCGCAGCATTCGCAAGCGGGCGCTGAACCAGGCGAAGCCGCCCGCGCAGGGCGGCGACGAGGTCACGTGGCTGAACGCCTTCCTCGACGCCCGGGTGTGGGCGATGAAGCAGGAGGAGGCGCACAGCGACACAGCCGGGTCGACACCGCGCAGCGGGTCTTCCTCGACCAGGGCAACCTGAACCTGGACACGCCGCTCGACTGGAAGGTGTACGGGGACAGTTTCCATCGGGTAGTCACGCCCGGTGCCGCGCGGGTGGTCAGCCGATCGTGACCACCCGCGCCCAGTCCGGCGGCCCGTCCGGGACGTAGTCCGTCCCGCTCGTTCACCCGCCGGCCGACCCGCGGGAACAGGCCGACGACCGTCCGGCAGGGCGGCTGGGCCGACGGCCACGGCGTCCTGACCGTCCGTCAGGGCCACGATCACGTCGGGCCGGGCGCGCAAGGGCGCGGTCGAACCTGAGCGCAGATCGGTGCCCCCGCCGCCGATCAGCTCCATGCTCTCGGCCCGGCACAGCGGGACGGCGACACCGGCCGCCGCGTCGCAGGACACCACCGACACCAGATCGCGCCGGCCGCCGACCGCCCGCGCGATCGCGGCCAGCCTCCAGGAGCGCGCTGCCCAGTTCGGCGTCGCTCACCGACCCCGAGGTGTCGATCACCACGCAGACCCGGGGCGGGGTCCTGCGCAGGCTCGGCAGGACGACGCTTCGGGGACGCTCGCCGAGCGCCGGGAGGGACGGCGGTAGCTGTGGTTCTCGCCGACGCCGGGCGCCCCGCCTGCCGCGGCGCGGACCGCCGCGCCCAGCAGCTGCCGCCAGGGCTGCGGAGTCTGGAACGCCTCGTCGGCCCAGCGCCGCCAGCCGTCCGGGCGTCGCCCGGACGGCCCTTGATACCCCTCGGCGACCCGGAAGCGGACGGCGTCGCGCTGCTTGCCGTGACGTGCGCGTCAGGACAGTTCCCACGGCCTGCGCTGCCCGTGGGCGCCGCTGCCGCAGTCCAGCCCAGAGCCGCTGCGCCACGATCCCGGACACATCGACGACTCTGCGCAGGTACTCCTCCATCAGCAGGCTGAGCCGCAGCAGCGACGGCAGCATGCGCCTGCGGGCTGGCAGGCCGTCGCCGTAGATGTCGTCGTTGATCTCGAAGCCGGCGGCGATGTTGCGGCGCAGCCCCTCCCCGGCCCGTACCTTCGCTCGCGGCGCGCTTCGCCCGGGCGTGGTGGTCGCGCAGCAGGTGGGAGACCTCGTGGACCCAGAGTCTGGCGAGTTCCTCGACGGACATGCGGGCCACGAAGCCGGGCGAGACGTAGCAGCGCCAGTGCGCGTCGACCGCCATCGTCGGCACCGAAGTGGTCCTCCTTCCACCACGTGCAGCGCGAAGAGCGCGGCGGCCCAGATAGGGGCGGACCCGCACCGCGTGCAGCCGCGCGCGAGCAGCTTGTCCACATGTCGAGCGGGAGTCGGGGCGCGGCGTCGACGGCGGGCGGCCGGGGCGGAAAGCCGCCCGGGACCGGACGCGCGCGCGGGCTTGGGTATCGGCCGGGGGCAGCGGGCGCCGCGCGTGGCCGCCGTCATCGGCGCGTCCCGGCGACGGCGACGGGTCCGACGCGTTTCACCGACCGGTCGGCGCCCTGGGCGAGGACCTCGATCGCTCGGTGAGCCGCTCCACCGCGGCGGGCACGCACTCCCAGTCGTCGCGCCGCAGCCCGGCGAGGGCGCGCCGGCCGGAGCGACCAGCAGGTCAGCGCCGGCTTTCCAGGGCTCGCACCAGGACCGCCCAGCCGGCCTCCCCCACCGGTCCCGCTCGGGCCGGGCGCCGACGGCCGCGACCACCGCTTCCAGCGCGGCCTGGCGCAGATCACCGCGCTCCGGCAGTTCGGCGGCGGCCGTCGGCGAGCAGCGACTCCGGGGTCGGGGAGGTCCATCCGGTCCAGGTGGGCGAGGAGTTCCGAGGCCCGGGGCCGTCCTCGACCGCGCTCCCGCACGAGGAGCGCGGAGGACCTCCGGGAGGCTGGCCGCCGTGCCGAAGGCGAGCAGGGTCAGGGCGGCCTCCAGCGTCGCGGCGAGGGCCGCGCCCCGCCGCGCGCCGTGGTCTCGGTGCTGGGCAGCCGGTGGATCAGTGTCGAGGCGGGCGGCCAGGGAAGCCGCAGACCGCGCGCCGGGCGAGCGCCACCGCGTCGGCGAGCCGCTCCGGTTCGAGGCGGGGCGGTTCGGCGCGCGCCGCTCCCGCCGAGGCCGCGCACCACGACGTCTCCGGTCGTGCGCGGTAGAGGTGCGCGAAGCGGTTGGCCAGCGGCGGGCTCAGTTCCCAGCCGTCGGCGGCCGACGCGCGCGGGTTGGCGGCGGCCACGATCCGTACGCCGGGCGGCAGTTGGAGGGAGCCGACCCGGCGCTCCAGGACGACGCGCAGCGCGGCTCTGGTCGGCGTGGCGGTGGAGAGTTCGTCGAGGAAGAGCGGCCCGCGCCCGGCCGTGACAGAGTCTCGACGGCCCACTGCGGCGGGGCCGTCGGGACTCTTCTTGGACCGCCGGGGTCGTCGCCCACGATCGGCAGGCCGGAGAGAAGTCCGACGGCTCGTGGACGCTGGCGATCACGGTCGTCAGCGGCAGGTCGAGGGAGGCCGCCAGCTGGGTGAGGGCCGCGGTCTTCCCCCGATGCCGGGCTCTCCCCAGAGGCAGGACGCGCAGATCGGCGGCGACGGCCAGGGTGAGCGCTTCGAGCTGCTCGTCGGGAGCGCGCGCCTCGGTGGTCGTGCTGCGCAGGAGAGGGCACGGGTCGCCGGCCAGAGTCGAGTTGGCGCTCGGTGGTGGCGGCCGGCCGGGCCGGCGGGACGGCGGGACGGCGTCCGGCACGTCGGTGCGGGCGGGCGCGGGCAGGAGGGTGCCAGGGGTTCACGGGCATCACCTTGGGAGAGTCGAGGGTCGGAAGCTCGGCGTCGGCGAGGCGGCGCCGGACGGCCCGGCCTGGGTTCACGGGGACGCACACAGCCATCAACCGGGCGTGTGAGCGGGACTTTGGGGCCCGGCCTGAGCGAGGAGGCCGGGTTCTGTGGGGTGCGGTCGGCCGTCAGCCGGCCAGGGCCGCACGCGGCCGGAGTGCGCGGGCCCCGCTTGCGGAACAGCTCGGGCGGGGGTGCAGCACAGCAGCAAACGCAGCGCTCGCTGAGTGTGAGGCGGCGGGCTGTGCGGCGTGAGCCCGGCGCGGAACAGTCCGTGGTCGACGCGGCGGTCCGCGGCCGACTCCAGCTCGCTCGCGCAGCGCCCGTCGCGCAGCAACCGCGGCCGGCGAGCAGCCCCTCGACCACGGCCAGCGCCCCGACGACGTCACCGTGGCCGAGCCGTCCCGGACCGCGGGCAGCGCCTCCGGACCTTGCGGTGCGCCGAATCGATGGCCCGCCAGACGCAGCGGTGGCCCGCCGAGCGCCACCAGCCCGCCCCTCGCGGCGCAGTTGGTCCGGAGTCGTGGTCGACCGCGGTCAGCACGTCGCGCAGGGCGATGCGGTGGACCTCGCCCCGGCACTCCACCCGGTGCGGGGTCGGCGGGCCGCAGCGGGTGCGGCGCCGTCGGCCGGCGGCGCGCGCGCGCCGAAGCGGCGCCAGGGCAGCGGCCACCAGCGCGGGTGCAGCAGCCGGTCGGCCGTGACCAGACCCGCCCTGAAGCAGCTCCAGGTCGGGCGGGGTCACTGGCCGCCGCGTCCGGCAGCACCGGGAGCGCCGCGCGACCACCTGGGGGCGCCAGGGCGCCGCCGGCGGCCGGAGCCTCGGGGCGTGGCTGTCGTCGGGCGCGCGACGAGCCGTACCCGGTGCGGCCCCGCGCGCTACGTGCGCACGGTGAAGGCGCCGCGTGGCGCACCCCTTCGGGCCCGCAGCAGGAGCTCCGCCTTCGGCGGCCCGGTCGGGCTCGGCGCGCCCGGCACAGTCTCGCCGCTGCGCCGGGCGTCCCGCCAGGTGCCGGTGCAGATCGAGGCCGGAAGTGCCCGGTCGGGGCGGGGGTGCGGATGCGGAGTGCGTCGGGCGGGGTCCGCCGGCGCCTTCCCACAGCGTCAGCGAGATCCGCTGCCCGGCGTCGGCCCAGGCGGGCGGGGTCCGCACGACCAGGTGCGGCGGCGGTCCCGGGGCCGGACTCGGCTACTGCGCGAGGGAGATGGTGGTCCGGGCCTGAAGGTGCCCGTCGGGGCGATCCTCGGCATGTGCCAGCGCAGCAGGTCCGGGCGCGAGGCGCGCAGGTCCGCCCGCAGGCGCGTGGTGAGGTCTGGTGCCGTGGCGGTGGCGCACGGCGCGCAGATCGAGGTCGACGTCGATCCGGGCGGCGGCGCAGGCCCCCGCCCAGTCACCGGCCCGCTCGGCGGGCGGTGGCGGTCTCGATCATGGACGGTGGCACGGCGTACTGGCGCACGCTGCCGCCACATCAGCAGGGTAGGTCGGGATTCCGTTCGCGAAAGTGAGGCGCCATCAGCACTCACCCTGAAGCGAGGCGAGTCCCAATCCGCACGAGTGTAGTGTTCATCATCGGCGTCATCATAACCACGCCGATGGCGATCTGTCGTCGAGTTCTACCTGCCGGTCCTCGCCGGCTAGTGCGAGGGCGGCCTTCTCCAGCGCTCGGCTCCAGAGCCCGACATGATCATCCCGGACATGGGCCGTGATGTGCTCGACGGGCCAGTCCCACCAGAAGCGGAGTTTCGAGCAGTCGCCGAGACCCGGAGAGGTCGAAGCGGGGTGCGGATCACGCGAGGCGGAGTTGCCGCCGGCGATCGCAGCGGCGCGGGTGTCGTCGGCGACGGCTGCCAGCCGGTCGCGCTCACACGCGCCGAGGCCGACGGTGACGCCCGCGCATCACGGTGAGCTCTGTTGTCACCGCACCACACGTCGTGGCCGACGGTGGTGTCGCCGCGGGTAGGGAGGTCCGTGAGCAGGTCCATGTGCGCGGCCCAGAGGCGCGCCATGATCGGGAAGAACGTGCGCCGTCCATGCGGTGGTTGGCGCCGTTCATGATGAAGCGGATCCCGGTGCCGAAGGCGCAGAAAGCAGCCGATGCGGAGCCGGTCAGCCATGTAGTGGTAGAAGGACGTTGCAGGTCTCTCGAACTCGGTGGCCGCGTCCGGGTCGTCGTGTAGCTCCTGTGCATCGCCGGCCTCGATCAGCCGGAGGTGATCAAAGGGGTGGCTCTGAGCACCACGCGGGGGCTGCTCAGGGCATCGCGCAGGACGTGCGGGTCGCGTGGGCGCCATGCGGACGATCACCGCACCGTCGCGCGTGGCGCCGCGCCCGGCTTTCCCGGCGCCGGCCGGGATCGAGTGCGCGGCGGCCGACGCTCCCGTCCGCTGTTCCGCGATGGCTCCGCCCGGACTCCATGGGGCGAGGTGACGTCGTCGGCCTCCCGGCCGCGGCCGATGTGGTTGAACAGCAGGTTGAGGACGACGGCCTGCGACGCGGCCGGTGGAGATCCCGGAGTCCAGGATGGTCTTCGAGTTCTCCGGGAAGGCGTGGTAGAACTCCGGCGCCGCGATGGGGATCCAGCGCACGGCGAGCGACACCGCGACGATGAGGACGTTGCTGTCGCTTCTCCAGGCCCGCCTTGACGAGGGTCTGGGATGCCGCTGGCGGCGACCGAGCCGAAGAGCACGACGCCCGCGCCGCCGAGGCGCCGGGCGCGGCACGACGGCGATCAGCGAGGCCGCCATCGGGCACAGGCCCATGAGGACGAGGAGACCCGCCGCCGGTGGCCACCACGTAGCGGCTGCGGATCTTCGCGTCATCGCGGACGAGGCCGTGTTCTGGGCGAACGCGCTGCACATGAAGCCGTTGAAGAGCGGGCTGATCGCCGAGCCGAGCGTGTCGAGCGCGCAGACCGGCCGCGTGTGGTCTTCTTCGGCCGGGCGGTCGACGATCTCGCCGAGGAGCGAGCATGCCGGCGGTGGACTCGGTCATCGAGACGACCATGACGTGACGCAGAAGCGAGACGATGGCCGCGCCCGCGAACTGCGGGGCGCCGAAGTGGAACGGGTCGGGAAGCCGACGATGTCCGCGTCACCGACCGGTGAGAAGTCCGTGACGCCGAACAGGATGGCGCGATGAGCGTGCCGACGAGCCAGGCCGAGGAGCACCGCGATCTGCTTGACGAACCCGGTCGTGAAGCGGCGCAGCAGCAGCGCGACGACGCAGCGTGATGCCGGCCCAGGGCGGAGGTTCTTCTATCGAACCGTAGTCGGCTGCCTGCGTTGGGCGCATCCAGCCGAACGCGACCGGCATCAGCGAAGATGCCGATGAGCATAGTGATGACCAGTGCCGGTGACGACGGGCGGGAAGCAGCGGACCATCTTCGAGAAGAACGGTGCCGCGACGAGATCCGAGGACACCGGCGACGATCCACCGCGAAGATGACCGGCAGCGCGTCGTCACTTGTCCTTCGTGGAGGCGACGACGGCGAGAGCATCCGGGAGCGACGCCCGCGAACGTCACGCCGTGTTCACGAACGGCAAAGTCGCGCGCCTATCTTCCAGGATGCCGAGCGTTCCCGTGCAGGAAGGTCGCCAGACCGGCCGCGGAACAGACAGGCGCCGGTGAGGAACGTGAGGTCCTTCGGGCTCAGGCCGATCGCGGCGCCGACGATGAGCGCGCGCCACCACGCCCGCGGCACATCGCCGCGACGTAGCTGGAGGCCGGTCGTCGCCATCTTCAGC
Organism: Streptomyces sp. KL116D; assembly: GCF_030766975.1. Taxonomy (NCBI): domain Bacteria; kingdom Bacillati; phylum Actinomycetota; class Actinomycetes; order Kitasatosporales; family Streptomycetaceae; genus Streptomyces; species Streptomyces sp. KL116D. Next base: position 8,563 of record NZ_JASERH010000112.1, read on the forward strand.
GGCGGCAGCTTCCTCGTCGGCCGGATGTCGTTTGGTATGCCTCTGCGGACGCGTCGGCGTGGTGCCGCTAGCTTGGTGAACCTGGGCTCTGTCGCCACTGCGGCTCCTCCGGTTGTCTTTCCAGCGGGACGGTCTGCCGGCGCTTTTCGCTTCTGGGAGGTGGGTGCAAGGTGGTGCTGGAGGTGCTCTCGGTGTTCAGCTGTCGTGCGCCCAGGTAAGTACTGACCGCCCCGGGAACGCGTGAGGCTTTAAGACCACGTTCGCGGCACTCGAGCTGCCCGCCGGCAGGATCGAGCCTCGGTCGAGGCCGTCCCCCTGACCGGAGATTTCGGGATCAGTCCTGCGCGGCGATCCGCGCGAGGCGCATGCCTCGTCCCGCGTGGAGCGGGCGATGGCGTCCTCGTGTCGACGATGCAGGAGGCGGCTGTTCTCCCACCACCGGCCCGCTCGTTCACGAGGAGAGAGGGGTGACCAGGGGCGGCCGCGCCGAAGACGAGCGCGGTGACCGGGTCGGCGATGGACGAGTGGGCCAGAAGGTGTCCAGCTTCCACAGGACCAGGTCGGCCAGCTTGCCCGCTTCCAGAGATCCGATCTGGGCGGCGCGGCCGAAAGTGCCCAGGCGCCTCCGTACGTCCCCAGGCGCAGCGCCTGGCGGGCGTTGAGGGCGGCCTCGCGGTGAAGCGCCGAGGCGGTTGATCAGGAGGGCGTTGCGCAGTTCGGTGTGGAGTTCGCCCGACTCGTTCGGCGCGGTGCCGTCGACGCCGAGGCCGACCGGGACGCCGGCGGCGAGCATGTCGAGGACCCGCGCGATGCCCGCCGCGAGGCGGCGTTCGAAGGACGGGCAGTGCGCCACGCCCATCTTCGTGCGGCCGAAGGCGGCGATGTCGGAGTCGTTCATGTGGACGCTGTGCGCCATCCACACGTCCTCGCCGAGCCAGCCGGTCGACTCGAAGTAGTCGGTCGGGCCCATGCCGAACGCTCGTGGCAGAACTTCTCCTCCTCGACCGTCTCGCTGCCGTGGGTGTGCAGACGCACCCCGAGGCGGCGCGCCAGCTCGGCGCCCTGCTTGAGGAGTTCGGTGGAGACGGAGAAGGGCGAGCAGGGCGCCACGGCGACCTGGGTCATGGCGTCGAAGAGGCGTCGTGGTGCTTCTTGACGGTCTCCTCGGTCGCGGCGAGGGCGCCTTCGAGGGTCTCGGACGGCGAAGTCCGGCGGCAGAGCCGCCGTCCTTCTCGCTGCGGTCCATGGAGCCGCGGGCCAGGGTGAAGCGCACGCCCATCTCGGAGGCGGCGCGGATGATCGACGGAGAGGTCGCCCGAGGCCCTGCGGGAACACGTAGTGGTGGTCCATGGCAGGTGGTGCCGCCGCGTGGCCATCATCGCGAGGGAGCCCTGCGCCGCTGCGTACGTCATCATGCTCGTCGATGCGCGCCCACGTCGGGTACAGCGCCACCAGCCAGTTGAACAGGTTGTGGTCCGTGGCCAGGCCGCGGGTGATCCACCGGTAGAAGTGGTGGTACTGCGTGTTGACCAGGCCGGGGTGGCCAGGTGTCCGGTACGCCGTCGATGCGGCGCACGACGTTCTCGAGCCCTCGGGCGCCTTGCCCGCGCCGATGGACTCCGATCCTGTTGCCCGCGACGACGATGTGTCCCGAGGCGTGCACTCGGTGTCGTGCGCGCGTCGACCGTCGCGATGGCGACGTTCTCGAGGACGATGCGGTCTGCCGCAGAAGAAGCCGTGGTAGCGCCATGGTGCTTCCCTTCATTTCGTGAGTGGCGATTGGGCTTTGCGGCAGGACCCTAGGAGGATTTGGAAGTGCCGCGGTGGCGCTAGCGCCTGCCGCAGGTGCGGAATGGTGGAAAGAAGAGGTTCAGCGAGACGGCGACGAGAGTGCGCCGGCGCTGATGCCGGAGCCGAGCACGGTCTGCGCCCAGGCCGGGAGAGTCGGCGCAGAAGGTGGGTGCGGCGAGCGGGATGATGCCCGCGCGCCGAGCGAGACGGGCGACCAGGATGATGTTGGAGCTGTCGTCGAGAGGCCGGCCTCGGAGAGTGCGGATGCCGCTGGACGGCGATGGAGCCGGGAAAGAGCACGATGCCCGCGCCGCCGAGCACCGGCATGGGGACCAGGGAGACGACCGCGCCGGAGCGCACCGAAGGCGCCGAGGATCAGCAGGGCGCCGCCCGCGAGCGGCGACGACGTACCGGCTGCGCACCTGGTGAGCGAGACGACGCCCAATGGTTCTGCGCGAAGGCGGAGGTCGGGAAGCCGCCGAAGACCGGGCCGATGAAGGTGGCGATGCCGTCGGTGCGCAGACCGCGGGTGATGGTCGTGCCGTTGCAGTCGCGCTTCGCAGATCTCGCCGATGGCGAGCATTCCGGCGCTGGACTCGGTCATCAGGACGAGCATGACGAGGCAGAAAGCGAGATGATGGCGGCGGGCTGGAACCCTCGGGGCGCCGAAGGCGAACGGCGTCGGGAAAGCGCCACGGGCGCGGGATCCGAGGGCGAGGTTCCGCCATGCCGAACGGGATCGCGGCGAGCGTTCCGATCAACAGGCCGAACAGCAGGGCGACGGTTGGACGAATCCGCGGCCGAAGCGTTGGATCAGCAGGATCACCACGAGGGCAGGCCGGCCAGGGCGAGGAAGCGCATGTCGCCGTCGGCGGTCTTGTCGCCGCCCCAGCCCAGCCGACCGGCACGGGCATCAGGGTCACCCCGATGAGGGTGATGACGACGCCGGTGACGATGCGGGAAGAACCTCAGCAGCCGTCCGAAGAACGGGCCGATGGCGAGGCAGAAGACGTCTGCGACTACGACCGCCCTGTGGTGATGGCGGGGGAGTTGGTCGCCCTGGGCGTTATCTCGGCGATGGCCAGCATCGGTGCGATGCCGGCCGACGACGCGGCGTTGACGAAGGGCAGCCGGTTCCTGACGAAGCTCCTTTGACGCCGAGCGTCTGCAGGGAGCGTGGCCACGCTCCGCGATGAGCAGGGAGGCGGCGATCAGCCGGGTCTGGCCCGCGGTGTCGGAGCCGGACGGCCTGGGCCGATGATGAGCGGTGACGACGCCGGCGTACATGAAGTGGCGATGTGCTGGAGTGCGGCGGGGACGAGCCGCGACGTGGAGCTTCTCGTCCACCGGTGCACTCTGCGTCGAGGCGTCCGGCGGGTCAAAAGAGTCAGAACACGGGCCCTCGGCTTCAGCCGGCCCCTTGCTGGCACTGCCATTGCGATGCCCTCCGGTGTGGCGCACCCCCGCCGACTGCGGGGTGATGTGCTACTGCGGTCCGGAACGCCTGGTCCGGCGTCAGAGGTTGGTCATGTCGACCGGGATGCGCTGCTCCGCGCCGTCCTGCAGAATCGTGGCCTCGCATCAGGCCGTAGGGCGGGGTCGGCGGCCCAGCACACGGCGCCGCCGTCCTTCGCCTCGTTCTCCAGGCCGAACGCCGAGAGGTCCTGGCGGAAGTGGTGCTGTTCGGCGCGCAGCGGATCTCGTCGATCTCGGTGTGCGGTTGTTGATGACCCGCGAGCCCATATCTTGAACAGGGTCTGCTGCAGCGACAGCGAGTACGTCTCGACGAAGGCCTGAGGATGTGCTTCCTGGCCTGCTCGTGGCACTTGTTCCAGCTCGGGGTGCGCTGGTCGTCTCGCACCCGTCCAAGAAGCGCCACCACGTCGACAGGGACGTGGCGAGGATGCGGTCGCAGTCCTCCTGGAGCGTCGTACTTGTCCTGATGAAGCCCCAGAACTCGGAGTTCGTGGTGTTCATCATTGTCAGGTCCTGGAGCCCGGACAGGACTTTCGAACTTCTCGCCGTCAATGTCACCTGCACCAGGCGTCTCCTGGCCCTTTGCGGACGAAGGAGTGCTTGACCTCGTCGGCACCGATGAAGCTGGCCCGCGTCGGAGCCGGCGATGCGCTCCTGAGGCGTACTCCTCGATGCGGATGCGCGCGCGTGGTGGATGGACGGCTGGCTTGCCGATTTAGTGCCGCGCCAGCGCGATGCCGTACTGCTCGGCCGACTCGATGCTGTGTCTTGGCGAAGGCGAAGCAGGTGTTCTTGGTGTGTCGGTCGGCAGGCAGTTGGCGTTCGACCTGCGAGGTGCATCGTCGTCGAGGTCACCGCTGAGGCGACCGGGAGACGTTCAGGTCCCGATGTGGTGGTGTCATCGCCGTCCTGCGTGATCTTGACAACGCGGTCCGCCTTCGCTGTACTGGTTCGGATCCCCGGGAATCGTGGGCATGGTAGTTCAGCTCCCTCGGTAAACGGAGGTCGAACGGGTTGAGCAGCAGCGGCACGTGGTAGTGTCGCCCGGCTTGACGGCGAACGCACGCCACCTCCGGGAAGAACGTGTCGCTGTCCTGATTCGCGGGGGGCGTCCTGCTGCGCATCGGCTTTGCTCTTGTCGAATACGCTTCCGTCTCGAAGTCGAGACGGAACAGGGTTCCTCCGGGCAGTGCCGGCAGGTCCTGCAGCGGCCGTCCGGCATCGGTGGCCGAGCCGCCGAGCGCCACCCAGGCGGCGCCCGAACCGGCGCGCGCCGCAGGGAGATGGCGACGCCACTCTCGGCGGGGCGTCCTGATGCCGCGTCCAGGATGTGCGTGGACACCGGAAGCGGTGGTCTCGGTGCTCATCAGGCGTTGTTCCTTCTTCCACGAGGCGCGCGAGGCGTACGGTTGATCTTGCCGAGCTCGGTGCGGACGATCTCCCGCTCCTGCTCGGCCGAGTTGCCGATCCGCGCCTTGAGCGTCGAGCATCTGCCCGCGGCGGCTCCGGTGGCGCAGATGAGGAAGACGTCCGAACCGGTCCCAGGCCAGGTTCCGTTCGAGCATCCCGCCTTGAGTTCGGAGGCTTCCTGACATGCCGGCGTTGCTCGCGCGACGAGGTCGGGTCGCCGGGCCTGGCGGCCGATCGGCGGGTGCCCTGCCATCGCCTCTATGAGGTCCTCGGCGGTCAGCCTGGCCATCGCGGCGTCGCTGCTCGTGAAGAGGGCTCGGTGGAAGGAAGGGGCGCTGGGCGAGGATCTTGCTCCCCACGCCGATGAAGCACACACGCTGTGGAGCTTCGGCCGCGGCCGTGCTCTCGTCCGAGGTGGAACCGGGTGATCTCCCCGATACGTAGCCGACGATCCCAGCCGCCGGGTGCCTCCGCGCCCGGTGCTGGACGTGGGCTGCGGATAGCTAACGCCCTCGGAAACACGGCGACGCTTTGTTGAAAACCGAGCGGATGAAAACCGCCGCCCGGTAGGGAACGGACGGCGTTCGTGTTCGCGGAGGTCGTCCTAGTCAGGGCGCCTTCTCCCGGTTGGAGGTTGTACACGGAACCGGGAGACGCCGAGCGCGCCGGGCGACCGTCTCCACCTCCCGTGCCGTACGGAGAAGGCGCCGCGCGCCTCCAGGACGCGCACGACCTCCCGCTTCTCCTGCGGTCGAGCTCGTGCGAGCGGCTTGCGCTCCTTGCGCTCCATCGCGGCCAGGATGTGGTCCAGGAGTCGGCCAGCTGGGGCAGCCGGACGGCTATCACGTCCGCGCCCTCCCAGCTGAGCACGACGTCGTCCTTGCCCGCCTCCTGCGGCGGCACCATCTCGCCCCCATGGCGTCCACGAGCGGCTTGACCGCCCTGACGAAGGGGTCGAGGCATCGTCAACGAGCCCGGTCACTTATCGCCCTCCCGGCTCCGGCACCCTCACCGATCACATTGACCTGAGCGAGACCCGGGTGGCGGCCGCCAGCGCCTGGCGCAGCAGCGCGTCGACCGCGGTGTTAGCACGCGGTCGGCCTCCCCTCGGCGCGGTGCTGCCGAACGGTCCCACGTCGACCGCGCAAGTCCAGGTCGGCCCCCTGCACGACGTCGCGGGCGACGACCGCGTGCTGCGGCGCCTCGTCCAGGTCGAAGGGCCTCGGTCGTGAACTCCACACTCAATCGCACGCGCTCAACCCAACGCCGTCCGGGGTTTTTCCGGCAGCCCCTTGACAGCTGCCACCAGCCGGAGGCAATCTTCCATCACGCAGAAACGAACTTCCGCAATACGGAAGCTCAACGACATCGAACCCGAAGGGAGCGCCGACCCCGATGGGATTCTGCAGACCAGCGCTTCAACGTCAACCTGTCGATCCTCTTCACCGAGCTCCCGCTCCTGGAGCGCCCCGAGCGGCCGCCGCGGCGGGCTTCACCGCGGTCGAGCTGTGGTGGCCCTGGTCGACGCGCGCCCGCACCCGAGCGGTCCGGAGCTCGACGCCCTGCGCGACGCCATCATGACGCACGCGGGCGTCCAGCGCCGACCGGCCTCGAACTTCTACGCGGGGCAGCTGCCGGGGCCCCGACCGGGGCAGCCCTGTCGGTCCCGGGCGAGGAGAGCGAGAAGTTCCGCGCGAACCGGACGTCGCGGCGGACTTCCGCCGCCTCTCGGCTGCAAGGCGCCGCCAACGCTCTGTACGGCAACCGCGTGGGAGGGCGTCGAGGATCGTCCAGGACGAACTCGCCCTGGAGAACCTGCGTGCTGGCCGCCCCGCGCGGCCGACCGCGTCGGCGCCGTGCTGCTCATCGAGGCGCTCAACAAGCCGGAGTCGCCGAAGTGCCCGATCGTGAGCGCCCCAGGCGATCGAGATCGTGGACAAGGGTGAACGCGGCGACCGGCCTCGGCAACGCCCAAGTTCCTGATGGACCTGTACCACCTGTCCATGAACGGCGAGGGACCTGCCGGCCGTGATCGACGCCTACGCCGACAAGACGGCGCACGTGCAGATCGCCGACAACCCGGGCCGCGGCGCGCCGGGCACCGGCACCGCTGCCCCTGAGAGGAGCTGCTCGACCAGCTCACGAAGGCCGGCTACGAGGGCTACGTGGGCCTGGAGTGCTAGCCGGGCGACGCCCCGAGCGCCGAGTCCTTCGGCTGGCTGCCGCACGCCCACCGCGCCGCCTGAGGCGACCCTCAACCCACTGTCGCACCAACGCTTTTGGAGTCACCCTCATGAGCAACAACCTCCAGTCCAGCTCCCGCCCGGCGGTCGCGTGGATCGGCCTCCGGCATCATGGGCTCACCCATGTCGGAGAACCTGCTCAAGGCCGGCTACGACGGTCACGGGCTTCACCCTGGAGCAGGACAAGCTGGACCGCCTCGCCGCGGCCGGCGGCACGGCCGCAGTCGATCGCCGAGGCCGTCACGCGACGCCGACGTCATCGTCACCATGGTTCCGGCGCTCCCCGCAGGTCGGGAGGCCATCGCCTACGGTCCCGACGGCATCCTGGAGAACGCCGTCGGGTGCGCCCTGATCGTCGACATGTCGTCGATCACCCCCGCAGACCTCGGTCGACCTGGCCAAAGAACGCCAAGCGAGAAGGCATCTCGCGTCATCGACGCGCCCCGTCTCCGGCGGCGAGGCCGGCGCCATCGAGGCCGTGCTGTCCATCATGGTCGGCGGCGGGCAGGCCGACTTCGACGAGGCCAAGCCGCTCCTGGGACGCCCTCGGCAAGACCATCGTGCTGTGCGGTCCGCACGGCTCGGGCCAGACCGTGAAGGCCGCCAACCAGCTGATCGTCGCCGTGAACATCCAGGCGTGCGCCGAGGCCGTGGTCTTCCTGGAGAAGTCCGGCGTGGACCTCAAGGCCGCGCTCGACGTCCTCAACGGCGGCCTGGCCGGCTCCACCGTGCTGACGCGGAAGAAGGACAACTTCCTCAACCCGCGACTTCGCGCCGGGCTTCCGCATCGACCTGCACCACAAGGACATGGGCATCGTCACCGACGCCGCCCGCAACGTCGGCGCGGCCCTGCCGGTCGGCGGCGTGGTCGCCCAGCTGGTCGCCTTTGCCCGCGCGCCCAGGGCGACGGCGGCCTGGACCACTCCGGCCCCTGCTCCGCTCGGTCGAGCGCCTCGGGCAACCAGGTCGCGTAAGGCCTCAGACTTCCGGGCCGTGGCGGCGCCGACACGTGTCCTGTCGCGCCCAGGCGTCGCCGCGGCCCGGAACACCCATGCCCATTGATTCAACAAAATGTTGAACAAGCTCCATCCAGAACTTCAACAAACTGTTGACGTAGCTGTTCAGTCCCTTACGCTCCCCCACATCGTCAGCCAATCGTCAGCAGCCACTGCACGGAAGGTCGCCTCTCCACCATGCCCAAGCGCGTGCTCACGACCGAGTCAGGCGCCCCTGTCGCCGACAACCAGAACTCCGCCACCGCAGGCGTGGGCGGCCCGATCCTGCTCCAGGACCAGCACCTCCTGGAGAAGCTCGCCCGGTTCAACCGCGAGCGCATCCCGAGCAGCGTGCGCACGCCCGCGGCTCCGGCGCCTACGGCTACTTCGAGGTGACGGACGACGTCACCGGCTTCACGTACGCCGACTTCCTGAACACTGAGTCGGCAAGCGCACCGAGGTCTTCCTGCGCTTCTCGACCGTCGCCGACAACCTCGGGGGTGCGGACGCCGTCCGAGACCCGCGCGGCTTCGCCCTGAAGTTCTACACCGAAGAGGGCAACCACGACCTCGTCGGCAACAACACCCCGGTGTTCTTCATCAAGGACCCGCTGAAGTTCCCCCGACTTCATCCACTCCCAGAAGCGCGACCCGTTCACGGCAAGCAGGGAGCCGGAGAACGTCTGGGACTTCTGGGCGCACGCCCTCGAGGCCACGCACCAGATCACCTGGCTGATGGGCGACGCGGCATCCCCGCGTCGTACCGCCACATGAACGGCGCACGGTCGCACACCTACCAGTGGACGAACGAGCAGGGCGAAGCCTTCTTCGTGAAGTACCACTTCAAGACGAACCAGGGCATCCGCAGCCCTCGGCCGAGCAGGGCGCCGAGCTCGCGGGCAAGGACCCGAACTCGCACCAGACGGACCTGCTGCAGGCCATCGAGCGCGGCGTGAACCCGTCCTGGACGCTCTACGTGCAGATCATGCCGGCGGCCGAGGCGGCCGAGTACCGCTTCAACCCGTTCGACCTCACCAAGGTGTGGCCGCACAAGGACTACCTGCTGCAGCGCGTGGGCCGCCTGGTCCTCGACCGCAACCCGGACAACGTGTTCGCGGAGGTCGAGCAGGCCGCGTTCTCCCCCGAACAACTCTTCGTGCCGGGCATCGGCCCTTCGCCGGACAAGATGCTCCAGGGCCGCCTGTTCGCCTACGCGACGCGCACCGCTACCGCCTGGGCGTGCAACCACACGCAGCTCGCGGTGAACGCGCCGAAGGCGACCGAGGCGAACAACTACGGCCGCGACGGCGTCATGGCGTCCAACGCCTACGCCCGCAGCCGCAAGAACTACGAGCCGAACTTCGACGGCCCCGTCGAGACCGGCCGCGCGCTCGCCGCGCCGCTCGCGGTCTCCGGCTACACGGGTACGCACGAGGCACCGGCCCACACCAAGGACGACGACTTCTTCCAGGCGGGCGAGCTGTACCGCCTGATGTCGGAGGACGAGAAGGACGCCTGGTCGCGAACATCGCGGGCGGTCTCTCCCAGCGTCTCGCGCGACGACATCGAGAAGAACCTCGCCCACTTCCACGCCGCCGACGCCGACTACGGCAAGCGCGTCGAGGAAGCGGTCCGCGCCCTGCGCGAGGACTGAGCTCTCTGACCGTGCATGGGGCCCGACGGGAGGTCAGCTCTGCACACGGGTAGCCCCGCACCATGCGCACGACCCGGATGAGGGGGTGGTCTGCGCATGGTGCCGGAGGACGAGGACCGCGGCGGCCGGTGCGAACCAGTGCGGTGGTGAAGGTTCCGGGACCACTGTCGACCTGAGGCAGTCGGTCCCCGGGACCCGTCGCCCGCCGCCGCGGTCCCAGCCACATCCCTCCGTGGGACCGGATTCCGTCCGGTGGCGCGCATGCATGTCCCGCCAGTCGCGCGCCGTCGGACGGCACCAACCTCCTCGAACCAGCCCCGGGTACGACGGTCCGTACCCGGGGCTCCGCCATGCGGTGGAGGCGGTCCGGCGCGCGGGTGACGTGTCCGCGCGCCGGGCGCGGGAGCGTGAGGGCATGACAACGACCGCGGTCGCCCCGCCTCCCGTCCACCGTCGCCCGGCCACCGGTACCGCCCGCCCCGTGCCCCTGCTGGGCCGAGCGCGTCGCTCGTCTGATCCCGCTCGTCCTGCTCCCCCAGTGCCTCGTGGCGGCTGCCGTTCGCCTTCGGGTTCGACATGGGCTCGGGCACCGGCTCGATCGGCAGCCTGTGGACTTCCGTGCCGTACGTCTCGGGCTGAGCCTGCTGACCGAGGCGCTCGCGCTGCTCTGCTTCGGGCCTGTCCGGGGCTGGGGGCGAGGTGGTGCCGGCCCGGGTCCCGCTGGTGGGCGGGAAACGGCTGCCGCGGACCGTGGTGCTGGTCCCGGCCGTCCTGGGCGGGCCTGGCGCCACGATGATGTGGGGCGGCTTCCTGCTGAGCGTCCTGGGCGTGCCGGGCTTCGAGGCGCTGGCGGCCACGAGTCGCCTGGGAGCTGCTGTTCGACGTCTGCGTGCTGCCCGCGACGCTGTGGGGGCCGCTCGTCCTCGCGCTCTGCGTCCAGCACGCCGTGCGTCGCCGGAAGTGGCTGCGTGCCGAAGGGGCGGGTCACCGGTGCACCGGTGACCCGCCCTTCGGCGTCGTGTCAGGCCTGGATCAGACCTTCAGCGGACGGATCGACGTGCGCGGCGGCTCCGTCGCGATCTCCTCGAACCCCTTGACCGCGCTATGTCGGCCGTGCTCATCGAGATGTCTGGTGATGCGCTCCAGGATCGCCCGACGACGACCGGGACCTGGTGCTCCTGCGCGAGCTTCTGGCCTGCTCGAAGGCGGTGCTGAGCTCGTCCGGGTCCGTCACCTGATCGCCTTGCAGCCCAGGGGCCCCTCGGCGACCTGACGTGGTCGACGCCGTAGACGCCGAGCCCGGGGCCGTTCTGGTTCTCCGAACCCAGGTTGACCCTGGAAGCTGATGTCCAGGCCGATCTGCGCCTGGCGGATCAGGCCCAGGTAGGCGTTGTTCACCAGGACGGACGTACGGGATGCGGTGCTGGGCGCCGACCGCCAGCTCCTCGATCGCGAACTGGAAGTCGTAGTCGCCGGAGAGCGCCACGACCTGGGTGTCCGGGTCGGCCTTGAGACGCCGAGCGCGGCCGGGATGGTCCAGCCGAGCGGGCCCGCCTGGCCGCAGCTGATCCAGTGGCGCGGCTTGTAGACGCGCAGCATCTGCGCCCGCGATCTGGCGACAGACCGATGGTCGTCACGTACCGCGTGTCCTTGCCGAACGCCTTGTTCATCTCCCCTGCAGACGCGCTGCGGCTTCATGGGGATGTCGTCGAAGTGCGTGCGGCGCAGGAGGGTCTCCTTGCGCTCCAGGTGAGGCTGACCCACGCGGAGCGCGGTCCGGCAGCCCGCCCGCGGGTCTTCAGCTCGCGCGCGCGACCTCGACGAACAGCTCCAGGGCTGCCTTGGCGTCGGAGGTGATCCCGTAGTCCGGCGAAGATCTTGCCGATCTGGGTGGGCTCGATGTCGACGTGGACGAACGTGCGGCCCTCGCGGTACACGTCCAGCTTGTAGCCGGTGTGCCGGTTGGCCCAGCGGTTGCCGATGCCGAGGACGAAGTCCGACTCCAGGAACGTGGCGTTGCCGTAGCGGTGGCCGGTTCCGCTGGCCGACCATGCCCGCGTTCAGGTCGTGGTCGTCGGGGATGGTGCCCCAGCCCATCAGGGTGGGCACGACGGGCGTGCTCGTGAGTTCGGCGAACTCGACGAGCAGGTCGCTCGCGTCCGCGTTGATGATGCCGCCGCCCGCCACGATCAGCGGACGCTCGGAGGCGACGAGGAGCCTGACGGCCTTCTCGATCTGGGCGCGGGTCGCGGCCGGCTTGTAGACCGGCAGCGGCTCGTACGTCTCGACGTCGAACTCGATCTCGGTCTGCTGGACGTCGATCGGCAGGTCGATGAGGATCGGGCCCGGGACGGCCCGAGCGCATCAGGTGGAACGCCTGCTGGAAGACGCCGGGGACCCGCGCGGCCTTCCAGGACGGTGACCGCCATCTTCGCGACCGGCTTGGCGATCGTGGCGATGTCGACCGCCTGAGTCCTCCTTGTGCAGCAGGTGGCTCGGGCCTGACCCGTGATGCACAGGATCGATCGAGTCGCCGGTCGCCGAGTACAGACCGGTGATCATGTCGGTGCCGGCCGGGCCGGACGTACCGATGCAGACCCCGAGTTGCGTGGGTCTGCGAGCCCTCTGGCCATGTGCGAGGCGCCCTCGACGTGGCGGGCGAGCTGTGGTCGATACCGCTCTCTTGAGCTCCTTTGTAGAAGGGGTTGATGGCGGCACTGGGCACGCTGAACGCGTTCGTGACGCCCTCGCGCTTGAGGATCTCAACGGCCGCGCGGGCGGCGAGGTCATTCGAGCCATGAGTGCTCCCGACTTCTGCTGTGACTGACTGCTTTGCTGTCCGGCTGTCGGATTCGCGCTGCCCGTCGCGCCCCGCGGCGAGCTCTGAATTCCGTGCACTTTCACTATGCGAGCGTAGGTTCGCTATATGGAAGCAATGTAGAGGGTCTCGGAGGCCGTCAAGGTGGGATGATGAGACCGACGTCGATCGGAAACCGTGCGACCCAGGGGTGTGCCGTGGCCGAACCCAGTGCGTGCGGGTGCCCGGCGTGCCGGCGCGAGCACCTCTGCACGCCCGCCGTACTGCCGTGAGCCTGCGGCGCCCCGGTGGCCCTGCGCCCTGGTGCGCGGCGCCGCGGCCGGAACCGGTCAGCGACCGCACCTGGGCGGACGACTGGGTCACGCTGCGCTGCGTGCGGCCGCCGGGACCGGTGGCCGGTGCCCGAGGTCGGCTGCGACTGCGGCACGGTGCTGCGCGTCCCGGTGCAGAGCGACGACCATGCGCCCGCGACGCCGTCGCACATCCTGCTGCTCCCGGACGGCGCCGACGCCCCGCCCCCGCGTTCCAGCCCGTCGCCATCCGCACGGCGCGGGACGCGGTGACCGCCGCGGCGCTCTACTTGCGCTGGCTCGGCTACCGGGACGTCCGCCGCGCCGACCAGCGCCCGCCGTCCGGCATCGGTCTCGCGGCCCGCGGCGTCGTCGCCCAGGCGGGAGCTGTCGGTGCGGCCCGCGACGGTGCGGGACGTGGAGTGCCTGTGGCTCCAGTCGATGACCGAGTCGGCGACGTGCGTCTACTTCTCGCTGGCCGGATACGCGGACGAGGCCCGCACCCGCGCCGACGACCTGGGCGTCCCGCTCTTCGTCCTGGATCTGGCCGGGTGCCCCAGCCGGTGAACAGCCCGGCGGACGAACTCATCGCGGGCGGCGCGTAAAGCGCTGGGGCGCCACCCGGCGGCGCGGCGATACTGACCCGGTGATCATTCGCGACGCCACCTCGCCCCGACCTGCCCCCGCCTCCAGGACATCGAGACGGCCGCGGAGAGGTCTTCCGCACGCTCGGCATGGACGCGATCGCCGACGACGAGCCGCCCACCGTGGCCGAGCTGACCCGGTACGCCGACGCGGGGCACGCCTGGGTGGCCGTCGACGAGGAGTCGGGGCCCGCCATCGCGTACCTGGTCGGCGAGCCGGTGGACGGCGCCTTCCACATCGAGCAGGTCACCGTGCACCCGACGCCGCCCGGCGCGGGGTGGGCCGGGCCCTGGTCGCGTACGCCGCCGACTGCGCGCGCGACCGGGGCCTGGCCGGTCTCACCCTCACCACCTTCACCGACGTGCCGTGGAACGCCCCGTACTACGAGCGTCTGGGCTTTCGCCGGCTCGCCGCGGCCGAGCTCACGCCGGGCCTGCGCCGGATCCGCGCGGCCGAGGCGGCGCACGGTCTCGACCGGTGGCCGAGGGTCTGCATGCGGCGGGACCTGTGACGCCCGGCACCCGCCATGGTCCTACAACTCGCCGTACCCTCCCGAGTTCGACCTTGCGGACCTTGCCGCTGACGGTCATCGGGAACGCGTCGAGGACGCGCAGCCGGGTCGGCACCTTGTAGTGGGCGAGCTGGTCGCGGCAGTAGTCGCGGACGTCGTCGAGGGTGAGCGGCCCGCCGGATCGCGCAGGATCACGCAGGCCAGCACCTCCTCGCCGTACTTCTCGTGCGGTACGCCCACCACCTGCACGTCGGCGATCCGCGGATGCCCGTACAGGAACTCCTCGATCTCGCGCGGATAGACGTTCTCCCCACCGCGGATGATCATGTCCTTGATGCGGCCGACGATCTGCGCGTAGCCGTCCTCGCGGAGCACCGCCAGGTCGCCCGTGTGCATCCAGCGTCCGGCGTCGACGACCTCGGCGGATCTTCTCGGCTCCCCCAGCAGCCGAGCATCACGCTGTAGCCGCGGGTGCACAGCTCGCCGGCCCTCGCCGCGCGGCAGCGTGACCCCCGGTGACCGGGTCGACGACCTTGACCTCGATGTGCGGCAGGACGCGGCCGACGGTGCCGGTGCGGCGCCCAGGTCGTCGTCGCGGCGGGTCTGGAGGGAGACCGGGGACGTCTCGGTCATGCCGTAGCAGATGGAGACCTCCGCCATGTGCATCTCGGCGACGACCCGCTTTCATCACCTCGACCGGGCACGGCGAACCCGCCATGATGCCGGTGCGCAGGCTGCTCAGGTCGTAGGAGGCGAAGTCCGGCAGGTTCAGCTCGGCGATGAACATCGTCGGCACGCCGTACAGCGACGTGCACCGCTCCTCCTGCACGGCCCTGCAGCGTCGCCGCCGGCTCGAAGGACGGCGCGGGGATGACGATGCAGGCGGCGTGCGAGGTGGCGCCCAGGTTCCCCATCACCATGCCGAAGCAGTGGTAGAAGGGCACGGGCAGACAGACCCGGTCCTGCTCGGTGTAGCCGACCGTCTCGCCCACCCAGTAGCCGTTGTTGAGGATGTTGTGGTGGGAGAGCGTGGCGCCCTTCGGGAAGCCGGTGGTGCCCTGAGGTGTACTGGATGTTGATCGGGTCGTCGCAGGACAACTCGGCCTCACGGGCGGCCAGTTGCTCGTCCGGTACCGAGGAGCCGCCGAGGAAGAGGGCGTCCCCAGCTGTGCTCGCCGATGAAGACGCGGTCCCGCAACTCGGGGCAGTCGGGCGCTACTTGGCGGACGAGCGCGTGGTAGTCGGTGCCCTTGTGCCCGGGCGAGGACACCAGCACGGACACCCCCGACTGCTTGAGCACGTAGGCGAGTTCGTGAGCACGGTAGGCCGGATTGATGTTGACCATGACGGCGCCGATGCGCGCGGTCGCGTACTGGACGAGCACCCACTCGGGGCAGTTGACCGCCCAGATGCCGACCCGGTCGCCCTTGGCGACGCCGCGCGCGAGCAGCCCGCGCGCCAACCGGTCGACGTCCGCGCCGAATTCGGCGTACGTCCAGCGGCGTCCGCTGGGCACGTCGACGAGCGCCTCCCGGTCCCGGCCAGGCGGCGACGGCGCGCTGAGGTTGCCGCCGACGGTGTCGCCGAGGAGCGGGACCTCGCTGGTCCCGTGCGCGTACGAGAGTTCCTGCTGCTGGTCCGTCACCGGAAGTCCTCCCGCGGTACTCCGGCGGCCGAGCCCTTCGCCGTGGCCTCGCGCAGTTCGATGCGGCGGATCTTGCCGGAGACCGTCTTGGGCAGTTCACCGAACTCGATGCGGCGCAGCCCGCTTGTACGGGGCGAGCACGGCGCGGGAGTGCTCGAACAGCAACTTGGCGGTGTCCGGGCCCGGTCTCGTACCCCCTCGGCGAGCACGACGTACGCCTCGGGACGGCGAGCCGCAGCTCGTCGGGGGCGGGCACGACGGCCGCCTTCGGCGACCGCCCGTGCTCCAGGAGCGCGCTCTCCAGCTCGAACGGGCTGATCTTGTAGTCGGGACGCCTTGAACACGTCGTCGGCGCGCCCCACGTACGTCAGGTAGCCGTCCTCGTCCCGGGAGCCGATGTCGCCGGTGCGGTAGTAGCCGCCCGCCATCGCCTCCGCGGTGCGCCCGGGTCGCCGTGGTAGCCGACCATCAGGCCGACGGGGTGGGCGGACAGGTCGAGGCTGATCTCGCCCTCGTCGGCGCCGGGCCGGCTGGTCACCGGGTCGAGGAGCTCGACCTTGAAGCCGGGACTCGGGCGTCCCATGGAGCCGGACTTGAGGAGCTGGCCGGGGCTGTTGAGACCTGTACGGCGGTCTCGGTCTGCCCGAAGCCGTCCCGATGGTGACGCCCCCAGGCGCGCTTGACCTGCTCGATGACCTCGGGGTTGAGCGGCTCGCCGGCGGCGACCACCTCCCGCGGCGGCGTGCGCAGCTGGGTGAGGTCGGCCTGATCAGCATGCAGCCACACGGTGGGCGGCGCGCAGAACGAGGTCACGCCCGCACGGTCCATCGCGGCCATCAGCCGGCCCGCGTCGAAGCGCGTGTAGTTGTAGAGGAAGACGGTCGCCTCCGCGTTCCACGGCGCGAAGAAGTTCGACCAGGCGTGCTTGGCCCAGCCCGGCGAGGAGATGTTCAGGTGGACGTCGCCGGGGCGCAGGCCGATCCAGTCACATCGTCGCCAAGTGGCCCACGGGGTACGACACGTGGGTGTGCTCGACGAGCTTGGGGCGGAGCCGTCGTCCCGGACGTGAAGTAGAGAGCAGCGCGTCGTCGGCGCGGGTGTCGCCGTCGGGCTCGAAGTGCGCGCTCGTGCCCGAGGTGAAGACGTCGTCGAAGTCGAGCCAGCCGGGCACGGGGTCCGCGCCCGTGTCCTTGACGGCGATCCGGGTGTAGTCGCCGGGCACGTCGTCGAACTTGGCCGCGTCCTCGGCGCGCACGATCACGTGCGCCGCACGGCCGCGCTCGATCCGGTCCCGCAGATCGGCGGAGCCCAGCAGGGCGTCGCCGGGATGACGACGCGCGCGCAGCTTCATCGCGGCGAGCATCGTCATCCAGAGTTCCTGCTGGCTGCCGAGCATCAGCAGGATCCGGTCGCCGGCCCCGACCCCTGGGCGCGCAGCCAGTTCGCGACCTGGTCCGAGCGCACGGACATCTCGCCGTACGAGATGGTGATCTCGCGGCCGTCCTCCTCGACGATGTGCAGGGCCGTGCGCCCGTTGCCCTCCGCGATGACGTCGAACCAGTCGAGGGCCCAGTTGAACCGGTCGGGCCGGGGCCAGGGCGAAGCCCTCGTACGCCGTCTCGTAGTCCTGGGCGTGCTGCAACAGGAAGTCACGGGCCGTACGGAACTGCTGCGTGGGTCCGTTCGCCGTCGTCATGTGCGCTCCTGGAGTCCTCATGTCCCGCGTCCCGCGTCATTGCGGACCGTGTCCTCATCGTGTAGTCCGTGATGGAGATCTCGCCACCCCCGAACGGGGGTGACCGGCACGGCAAGGATGGAACGTGAGCGCAGGACCCGCCGAGGGGGCAGAGATGCGCGCGGCGCTGGTGCGACTGCGCCGGGGCACGAGGGCTGCCGGTGGCGTTCGGCGGGCTCACCGCGGGCACCGGCCAGGTCCGGATCGCCGAGCTGAGCGGGGCGACGACGTCCGCGCTGTGCGGTCTCGCCATCGCCGCGGGCAACGGCTCAGGCGGCAAGGCCCTCTCCCTGGCCAGGGCCTGCGCCGTCACCGACTACCAGGGCTCGCGGCACATCAGCCACGAGTACGACACGGCGGTCGCGGCCGAGGGCCTGCGCTCGGTCCTGCGGGTGCCCGTCGTCGTACGGCGCCGGGTGCGGGGGTGCTGTACGGCGCTGCGCGCGGCCCAGCCGCTGGGCGACCGGGCGCTGAACGCGGGTGGCGGCGGCCCGCGATGGAGCAGGCGCTCCTCGTCCGGGACGAGGCGCAGACGCTGCTGGCCGCCGCGTCCCGCCCCGGCGGCCGAGGGCTCCGCCGCGTGTGGAGGAGGTCAGCGCGCACGGGGGCGCTGCGGGCGCTCGCCCCGAGGATCGTCGACCCGGCGCTGCGCGGTGAACTCCTCGCGGTGTGCGGCCGGTTGGCGTCGGCCGCCGCGCCGCTGGAGCGGGCGGCGACGGTGGTGCTCGCGCCGCGCGAGGTGGACGTCCTGGCGTGGGTGGCGGGGGTGCGACGAACGCGGTGGCGGCGGAGCGGCTCGGGCTGCGCCCGAGGCCGTCAAGGGCTACCTCCGGTCCGCGATGCGCAAGCTGGGCACGCACACCCGGGGCGAGGCCGTGGTGGCGGCGCGGCGGGCGGGGCTGCTGCCGTAGCGGCCCCGCCCGCGCCGCGGCCGTCACGTGCCTACTGTCGGCGGTGAGCTTGCCCGCCGAGCCCCAGCTGTCCTCTTCGGGACCTCGTGGATCCACACGCTGACGGTCTCCGCGGGGATCTGGTAGGAGTCGACGAAGGCGTCGGTGATCCGCCTGACCAGCTCGCGCTTGGCCTCGACGTCGCGCGGACCCTGCTGGACGGTGACGATCGGCATGACTGAACTCCCTTTCGGAGCGGTGGTCAGGGGGCTCCCGCTGACGGATCCAGTCCATCGCGGCGCCGGGCCCCGGCCAAGGGGCAGATCGCGACCGCAGCGATCAGTGATCGTGATCGTCGCTGTTCGGCGGCGGTTTCGAGCAGGCTTCGGAACGCGGCGAGGGCGCGTCGTCGCTGTCCCCCCTCCCGTCCCGGACGACGAGCACCGTGGTCAGGGCGAGCCCGGGTGACCGGAACGGTACGAACGCGACGCGGGAGCTGTGCACGACGCGCGCGTGGGAGGCGTACACGACGGTCCACAGGGGGCTCGCCCCGGCGCCGATGGTGGCGAGCGTGTCCTGGAGCGTGCCGGTGCGCGGCCCGCGCGCGGGGGTGAAGCCCCGCGTCGTGGCAGGCGCCGACGACGAGGTCCACCCAGGGCGGGGTGGTTGCGCCGTTCGGTGAGGCCGAGCGGGAGTCCGGCGAGGTCGGCGACGACGCGACGTCCGGTGCGGCGGCGAGCGGGTGCCGGGCCGGGAGCGCCGCCATCAGCGGCTCCTGCCACACGGGCACGGCGCGCAGGCCTGCCACCGGTTCCGGGCCGTCGGGCCCGGCCCGCAGAACGCCGCGTCAGGCGCCGTCGCGCACCTGGGCCGTCCGCTCCGCGCCGGCGCGGACACCAGCTCGACGCCGGTCCCCGGTGCGAGCTCCGCGTAGGCGTCGAGCACCCGGTCCAGGTGTGCGCCAGGCCCGGTGCTGGTGCCGACGCGCAGCACGGTGCGGCGGGCGACGGCGGCCCGGGCCCGTTCGGCGGCGGCGAGCACGGTCCGCGCCTCGGGGAGCAGCCGCTCGCCGGCGCCGGTGAGCCGCACGCTGCCGGGGCGAACGGTCGAACAGGTCGGTGCCCAGCTCCCGTTCGAGCCGGCGGATCTGCTGGCTCACGGCGGACTGGACGATGTGCAGCCGCTCGGCCGCGCGCCCGAAGTGCAGTTCCTCCGCGACGGTCACGAAGTAGGCGAGCTGACGCAGTTCCATGACGGGACCCTAGAACGCGGGACCGGGGCCCGTTGTCAGTGGGATGGTCTTCACTGGTCTTGGAAGGGATGGGGGCTGCCCATGGTGTCGACCGACCGGTGTCTGGCGTTCGCGGCGATGTCGCTGCTGGTGATCGTGATCCCGGGGCCGAGCGTGCTGTTCGTGATCGGCCGGGCGCTCGCGCACAGGGCGGCGCACGGCGGTGGCGACGGCGCTGGGCAATGTCGTCGGCTCGTACCTGCTGGTCGTCGCGGTGGCGCTGGGCATCGGCTCGCTCGTGGAGCGCTCGGCGGGCCTGTTCGTCGCGGTGAAGCTGGCGGGCGCCGCGTATCTGGTGTTCCTGGGCGTCCAGAGCGTTCCGGCACCGTCGGGACATGAAGGCGTCGGACATCCAGGGGCCGGCCGGGCCCGCCCGCGAGGATCTGCGGACCGTGCTCGACGGGGTCCTGGTGGGCGTGACCAACCCGAAGGGCATCGTGTTCTTCGCGGCGGTGCTGCCGCAGTTCGTGAACCACGACGCGGGCCGGGTCCCGGCAGATGCTGCTGCTGGGCCTGATCCCGATCTCCATCGGGCTGGTCACGGACACGCTGTGGGGGCTGACCGCGTCGGCGGCGCGCTCCTGGTTCGCGCGCTCGGACCGACGCCTCTCGATGATCGGCGGGACGGGTGGCTTCGCGCTGATCGGCCTCGGGGTGACGGTGGCGGCGACGGGCCGCGCGGACTGAGCCTTCCCGCGTCCTCATGTGCGTACGGTGCCGAAGTCCACGGTGACCGGGCCCGGCGCCTCCAGGACGGCCGCGGTGCGCTCCGCCTCGGCGACGAGCTCGTCGCGCTGGGCGCGGGTGAGCTTCCCGAAGGGGTTCGAGGGTGAGGGTGGATCCCGTCGCGGACTCGGCGAGCGTCCACAGGCCGGCGAGCATCCCGTCGACGAGGAACGTCAAGTAGGCGGTGTTGACCTGCCAGTTGCGGCCCCGGTCGGCCTCGTGCACGACGCGGGTGCGGTCGGCGTGCGACAGGAGCAGATTGTCGAACTCGGCGAGCAGCCGGGGCGGCGCCGGGAGTGTGTCCTCGTCGGGCCGGGGCGCGTCGGGCGGGTCGAAGAGCTCGACGCCGTGCTCGTCGCGGAACGTCACGAGGCGGGGCCGCAGCCGCTCCGAAGGCCTCCTTGGTGCGGGTGAGCCCGGCCCACTGCTGGAAGTCCCTTCACGGAGGCGGGTCAGAAGGCGCCGAGGTAGCGCAGGATCGTGTCGTCGGGCGCGGGCGTCGCGACAGGTTCCTGGTCGAGCCACTGCTCGGCGGTGGTCAGCCGCACGCCGCCGCTGCGCCGCCACAGTCCGCGCGGGGTGACCTGGACCAGCGGCAGGCCGCAGCGGGCGGCGATCGACAGGGACTGCGGGTCGGCGTCGGGCCGCTCCGCCAGGAGGTGCTCCCTGATCTGCTTCGGGGTGCGCGGCTCCTCCTCGACGTAGGTCCGCGACAGCTGTGCAGCCGCTCAGGTCCACCCCCGCCAGGCCCTTGCGGAACATCCGCAGCTCGCGCTCGCGGGCAGGGCTGCACCAGCGGACGCGGCGTCATGCAGTCGTCGGCGGTGTGCAGATGGATCGTCGAGCGCAGAGGTGACGATCCGGGCGACGCGCCGCTCCTCCAGGGCGTCGGAGAGGTCGGCGGGCGTGAAGCCGTCGAGCCGGGCGGCGAGGCGCGAGATAGGGCGAGCGGACCTCCTGCGCCTGGAGTCCGACGAGGTGCGCGACGGCCTCCTCGGTCTTCATCGGGCTGCGCCGCGGCAGCAGCTGCCGCTCAGGGTGGCCCGGCCCAGTGCGCGTGCGGTCATCGGCTTCGTCGTCATACGGGGACCGTAGCGGGGAGTCGCGGTCAGCCACTGTCCGCGATGCCGCTGCCGGTGCGTCACCTTCGCTGGTTACGCTGCCCGCAACCCGACGGAAGGAGGCGGCGATGCCGCGACGGCAGGACGGACGCCGCTACACCTGGCGCCGGGGGACGGACCCGCGCCCGCGCACCGAGCCGCCCACCGCACCGGCCCCCGAACCGGCCGCCGCGGCGGGAGCCGCGCCGACAGCATCGTGCGCGGCGCTGTACCGGGACGGCGTGCGGGTGGCGAGCCCCGCGACGCTGACGGACACCTACCGGCAGCTGCGCAGAAGCCCCGCACCATGGCGTGGATCGGTCTGGCCCGGCCCACCGAGGCCGAACTCAAGTCCCTCGCCGCCGAGTTCGACCTGCACCAGCTCGCCGTCGAGGACGCGCTGGAGGCCCACCAGCGGCCGAAGCTGGGAGCGGTACGGCGAGACGCTCTTCGTCGTCCTGCGCGCCGCCCCGCTACCTCGACGCCCCCGAGGAGGTCGACTTCGGCGAGCTGCACGTGTTCGTCGGCGCGGACTTCGTGATCACCGTGCGGCACGGCGCGGCCCCCGACCTCTCGGCGGTCCGCCGCCGCATGGAGAGAGCCCCGACCTGCTCCCGCCTGGGCCCCGAGGCGGTGCTGTACGCGATCCTCGACGCGGTCGTCGACGGCTACGCCCCGGTCGTCGCGGGCGTCCAGAACGACGTCGACGAGATCGAGACGGAGGTCTTCTCCGGCGCCCCCTGAGGTCTCCCGCCGCATCTACGAACTCTCCCGCGAGATGGTCGAGTTCCAGCGCGCTCCACCCGCCCGCTGGTCGGCATGCTGCACGGCCTGATGGCGGGCTTCGCGAAGTACGGCACGGACGAGGAGCTCCAGCGCTACCTGCGCGACGTCGCCGACCACGTCACGCACACCAGCGAACGCGTCGACGGCTTCCGCCAGGCGCTCACCGACATCCTGACGGTCAACGCGACGCTGGTGACGCAGCAGCAGAACGCGGAGATGCGGGCGCTGGCGGAGGCCGGGTTCGAGCAGAACGGGGAGATCAAGAAGATCTCGTCGTGGGCCGCCATCCTCTTCGCGCCGACCCTCGTCGGCACGATCTACGGCATGAACTTCGAGAACATGCCGGAGCTGGGCTGGCACTTCGGGTACCCGTTCGCGATCGGCCTCATGGGGTCGTCTGCGTCAGCCTAGTACATGATCTTCAAGCGGCGGGACTGGCTCTAGAGCCCAGGGATTCCAGGGGGTCCAGGGGAGGCCGGGGCGTCCGGGGCGCCTCAGGGACCGCATCCCCAGGCAGCCGTGCCCGGCACGCCAGTTGGAGGAGCGAGGCGGGTGTCCAGGGTCGGTGAGGTCGGCGCCGGTGAGGTCCGTGATGCGGCGGATGCGGGCGCCGACGGCGTTGCGGTGGAGGTGGAGCAGGTCGGCGGCGCGGGCCCGGGGAGTTGTTTGTGGTCGAGGTAGGCCTGGAGGGTGCGCAGAAGGGGTTCCGCCTTGTCCCGGCCCAGCTTCAGGACCGGCGCGAGGGAGTTCGGTGGTCGCCTCGTGGGCCGTGTCGGAGGCGTACCACTCCAGCAGCATGCGGTCGAGGCCCGCCGCGTCGTGGGCGCTGACCGAGGTGCCGTCGGGCGGCGCCAGGAGGGCCGCGCGGGCCTCGCGGGCCGAGGTGCGGATGCCGAGGGGCCGCGGTGCGCGGCGCCGAGGCCGCCGCGCAGCCCGGCCTCGAGGGGTGGTGGGCGCCGAGCGTGTCGAGGGTGCGCCGGGCCAGGGCGAGGGCGGCCCTGCGGGCCTCGGGGCCGGGCGCCGCCGCGCGGGTGCCGAGCAGCACGAGGGCGTCGTCGACGAGGGCCGCGTGCCAGTGCGATGCCGTCGTTGGGGGCGCGCGGCCAGGTGAGCAGTTGCCCGGTGAGGCTGTCGAGGAGGTGGTAGCGGTCGGCGGGCGGCGGTCCCGGCGCGCTCGACGCGCAGCGCCGTGTGGTGGCCGTCGACCGGCAGGCCGAGCGCCCGGCCGCGCGCGGCGAGCCCGCGGTGCGCTCCTGCGGCGCGGCGAGGGAGTTCGGCGGAGGTGTCCCCCGGGAGCGTACGGGCAGGTCGCCGTGGCCAGCCGGCCGCGGCGAGGACGGCCATGCCGAGGACGCAGCGGGCGGCGGTGCCGGCGTGCCGGGACGGTCCCGGCGCCGCGAGGGCGATCTCGCCGTCGGGCCCCGGTGCGCTCGCCCCGTCTCGCCGGGCCCGGGGGCGCGGCGTTCGACGGGCACGCCGAGGGCCCATGCGGCCGTGGCGGCGGCCCGCTCCGGGTCGCCCGCGTCCCCCGGGCAGCTGCTGCGCGGCGGCGGCGACCCGGGCCCAGTGCGTCGGCGGCGTCCCCGGCGACGGCCCGGTCGACCGCGACGACGAGCGCGGCGAGATCGCCGGTGGCCTCAGGACGGCGACCCGGCCGCGGTCGGCGAGGAGCGGGGCGTGGCGCGGGCCGCGTCGTCCGAGGCCCGCGCGGGGCGGGGCGGCAGGCAGGTACGCGCCGGGGACGACGCCCAGGGTACGCGTCGGGCGTGCGCAGGAGGGCGGCGCGCCGTCGGGTGTCCCCGGCGAGCACGAGCGCGGTGGCGCCGGCCGCCGCCGCGTCGTACCGCCACGTCGAGCAGGTGGCCGGGGACGGCGGACAGCAGGATCGCGACGGTGCCGGGCGGGACCGCCGGGATGCGGTCGGCGCGGTCTCCGAGCACGCCGGTCACCGGTGCGGCGTCGAGCGGTCCTGCCAGGTGGTGCAGGCCCGTGAGGCCCGGGGCGGTGAGCAGCTCGGCGAGGGTCGGCATGCCGGAAGTGTGCTGCGCGCACACCGCATGGCGCAACCTTGGGCCGTCGGCCCATGGGACGGGCGGCGCGGCTCCGTACGCTGAGGGCATGCATCTGGACGCGCAGGCCCTCACCGACTTCGCGCGGGGCTGCGCCGTCCTCGGTTCCGGGGGCGGCGGCCCCGTCGCGCACACGCTGCCCGTCGCCGCGCAGGCGATCGAGGAGTGCGGTCCGGTGCCCGTCGTGGCGCCGGAGGAGCTGCCCCAGGACGCGCTGGTGCTGCCCGTCAGCCTGGTCGGCTCGCCCGCCGTCGCCGCGGAGCGGATCGGCGGGCGGGCGGAGGCCGGGCGGCTGGCGGCACGCGTCGAGCAGTTGCACGGGCGGCCGGTCGCGGCCGTGATGTGCGGTGAGATCGGCGGGCAGAACGGCTGCTTCACCGTGTCGTGGGCGGCCCGGCTCGGGGTGCCGCTGCTCGACGCGGACTCCATCGGCCGGGCCTTCCCGCGCCTGGACCAGAACGTGCTGGAGCTCGCCGGTCTGTCGCCCTCCCCCGCCGTGCTGTCCGACGAGTACGGGCGCACCGTCGTCCTCGACGACGTCGACGGCGCGTTCCTGGAGGAGCTGGCGCGGCCGGTCGTCGCCGTGTTCGGCGGGCGCGTGGTCTCCGCCGACTATCCGCTCAGTGCCGGGCAGGCCGCCCGGCACGCGGTGCAGGGGTTCGGTGACGACGGCGCTCGCGCTCGGCCGCGGCGGGAGGGTCTCGACCCGGTCCTCACCGGGAAGGTCGCGTCGGTGCAGCGGCCCGGTGACGGTGCCGCCTCCGTCCTCCTGGAGGGCACCGGTGCCGACGCGGGGCGGCTCAGTGCTGCTGCGGGCGCGCAGCGAGTTCGTGGCCGCGATGGAGGACGGCCGGGCGCTGGCGCTGGTGCCGGACGTCATCGCCCTGATCGACGCGCGCACCGGCTGGGCGGTGCCGGTCGAGGAGGTGCGGTACGGGCTGCGGGTGCGGCTCGTGACGTTCCCGTCGGCGGCCGTCTGGTACACGGAGGCGGGGCTGCGGCTGGCCGGCCCGGATGCCTTCGGGCTCACCGGTCTGAAGCGGGAGGTGGCGCCGTGACCGTCACCGTCGGAGTGGACGTCGGTCCCACGAGCACCGACGCCGTGCTGCTGGACGACACCCGCCCGGTGGCCGCCGTGAAGGTGCCGTCCCGGCCGGGCGACGCGATCGGTTCGCTGGTCGCCGCCGTCGAGGAGCTGCCGGCCGAGGTGCGGGCCCGCGCCGTGACACTGGCCGTGGGGCTGCGGGTCGCGGCCCGTGCGGTGACCGAGCGGTCCGGGCTCGCGCAGGTGGGAGTCCTGCGGATCGGGGCGCCGCCGCCGACACCGTGCGGCCGCTGTTCGGCTGGCCCCAGGAGCTGCGCGCGGCGGTGTGCGCCGGGGTGGCGAACGTGGCGGGCGGCAGTGGTCTGGCGCCGCTGGACGGGGCCCCGCTGGACGAGGCGGCGGTCGCCGCGTTCGGGGGCCGGGCTCGCGGGCCGGGCCGAGGCGTTCGCGGTCAGTTCGGTGTTCTCGCCCGCGGACGGCGCCCAGGAACGGGCCGCCGCCCGGATCCCTGCGGGAGCGGGCCGGGCCGGACGTGCCCGGTGCTGCTGTCCGGCGAGATCGGCGCGCTCGGCCTGATCCAGCGCGAGAACGCCACGGTGCTCGACGCGGCACTCTGCGTGCTCGTGGCGGGTCGCCGACGAGCTGACGGCGGCACTGCCCGGCCTCAGGCTCGCGCCGGGCGCCGGCGTGCTGGTCACCCGGCACGACGGCACCCTGATGAGCCTCGACTACCTGCGCCGCCAGCCCGGTCTCAGCCTCGGCTCCGGCCCCGCGTGCACGCTGCGCGGCGCCGGGCTGCTCGCTCGGGGTGGGCGACGCGGTCGTCGTCGACGTCGGTGAACGGCGGGCCGGGTGGGCGTGTTGAGCGGCGGCTATCCGCGCGAGGCCGCGCCGGGCGAGCACATCGGCGGCGTCGGTGATCCTGCGCTTCCCCGATCTGCTCACCGTCGACGCCGCCGCGCACCGCGACATCGCCGAGGGCGGCCGACCGGATGCAGCCCGCCGCGGGCCGTCTCCCGGTGGTCCTCGTCGGCGGCGGCGCGCACCGGGTGCCGGACGCGGCGCTGCCCGGCTGTGACGTGGTGCGTCCCGAACACGGCGACGTGGCGGGCGCGTTCGGCGCCGCGGCCTCCCGGTGGGCGGCTCCTGCGAGCGGATCGTGCGCCGGCCCGACGCGCTGGACGCCGTACGGGACGAGGGTGCGCGAGCTGGCCCGGAGCCAGTGCCGTGCGGGCCGAAGGCCGATCCCCGGCGGGTGCGCACCGTGCTCGATCCCGAGGAGTACGTGCCGTACCTGCCGGGTGCGGTACTCCTGCGGGCCCCGCGCGTCGGGCCCGCCCGCACCCTGTAAGCCCGACCGCTCCCCTCGCAGCCTACAACTCCCGCTCGCCACACGGTGGTTTCGGCGTCACGCCCGCCGTGCTCCCTGCCCTGTCCCGATTCCCTCAAGGACTGTCCCCCATGACGAACTCGACGACGGCGCCCGCCCGGGCGCCCGAGACCGGACCCGCCGCCGGCACGGGACGAGACTACCCGCTCGAACGGGTCCCGACGTCCGCCCGCTACTCCTGGTTCAACGTGGCCGTGCAGCGCCTCGGCCAGCTCTCCGACCTCACCCGGATTCCTGCTCGGCGCGACGCTGGGCGCGCGCTGTCGCTCCGGCGCGTTCTGAGCGTTGCCACGCTCGGTTCGGTGATCCTGGAGGGTCGTCTGCACTCTCATCGTCGGCATCGCCGGCATGCGCGAGGGCCTGTCGACGTCGGTGCTGGTGCGCTGGACCGGCTTCAGCGGTGGGTCGACGAGTCATCGGCCTCTGGTCATCGCGGTGCCATCGTGGGCCAGGGTTTGGCGTGCAGACCGCGGTGTTCGCCAGGTCGATCGCGCCGTCCAGAGTCTCGCTGCGCAAAGCAGTAGCTCGAGTCTGCGGGTCGGTCACGCTGCTGGGTGCTGCGCGGCCTGGCGATGGGCTGGACGCGGTCCGTCACGTCGCGGCCCGCCATCACCTCCGGTGTGTCTCTCGCGTGGCGGCAGTTGACCGTGTTGATCGCGGCACTGCTTCACCGGCTGGTCGGCCTGGCGCCGTTCGGCGCGCACATCTGCGCATCAGCACGCGGGCGCCGCGCATCGTCGCGGGCTCAGTAGCACCAGGCGGTCACGACGCCCGACACGACGCGCTTACAACACGCTCGGACCGGCGACGTCGTCAAGCATGAAGACCCTCGTGGGCATCTCGCTGGGCGAGTACGTGCTCGGTCTGGCCGGGGTGCTGCTCGCGTACGCCGTGAAGTCCTCGGACCTGATCGCGATCATCACGTCCAGCTCCGGCGTGGTCGGGGTCATCGTGCTGGTCTCCGCCACCGTGAAGATCAACAACTGGAACCTGTACTCCTCGGCGCTCGGGCTGACCAGCGCAGTCGAGTCGCTGTCCGGGATCCGGCTGGGCGGGTGGCGACGACGGTCAGTCGTCGCGCTCGGCTCGGCCCGCGGCCGCCGCCGGGATCCTCGACCACTTCACGGACTCTCCTGACGATCCTGCGGTGGTCCTGACCCCGGCGGTCGCCAGGATCATGGTCGCCGAAGTACCTCGTGGTGAAGCGGTGGCGGCCCGCAGCTCGACGCCTGCGCGCGCTGGGCCGGCCGCCCGACACCGAGCCGTCCTGCGCCCGCCACGATCGCGCTGCGGGCCCTCGCCTCCCTTGTCGGCTGGCTCGGCGACCACTACCAGTGGTGGGGCATCCCCGCGCTCAACTCGCTCGTCCCTCGCGGGGCTCGCCACGTGGCGTGCGGCGCACTCGGTCTGGTGCGCGGCGCCCGTGAGCTCGCCGGTGACCCAGCCGGCCCGCTCCGGCCGCGCAGGCCGAGGCAGAAGCGGCGGCCTGACCCTCCGTACGCGACCAACTCCCGCACCCACCAAGGAAAGCAGCAGCATGCGCATCGGAATCGACGTCGGAGGGACCAACACCGACGCCGCCCCCGCTCGGGGACGACGACCGGGTGATCTCGGCCGCCAAGTCTCCGACGACGCCGGACATCACCTCCGGCGTGACGGCGGCGATCCGGGCCCTGGACCCGCCCGTGGACCAGGTGTCCGCGGTCATGATCGGCACCACCCACTTCCTCAACGCGCTCATCGAGGGGCGCCCGGCTCGCACCCGTCGCGGCGGTCCGGCTCGACTGCCGGCGACGGCGCTGCCGCCGATGACGGACTGGCCCTGAGCGGCAGCGCGCCGCGGTCGGCGGGCACGGCTATCTGTGCCACGGCGGCCGGGAGTTCGACGGCCGCCCGCCTCCCGCTCGACCCGGACGAACTGCGCAGGACGGCGGCGGACATCGCCGCGAAGCGGCCTGCGCTCGGTCGTGATCTCGCTCAGTCTTCTCGCCGGTCGCGGAGGACGACGAGAGCGGCGGGCCGCCGAGATCCCAGCGCGCCGAGCTGGGCGACGGCGTCACCTCTCGCTCTCCCACGAGCTGGGCCGGATCGGGCTGCTGGCCCGGGAGAACGCGACGATCGTGAACGCGGCGCTGCGCGATCTGGCCACGCACATCGTGGAGTCGTTCGGCAAGGGCCCCGCGGAGGTGTCGATCACGGCGCCGTTCTTCCTGACGCAGAACGACGGCACGCTGATGGGCACGTGGACTTCGCGCGTACGCTATCCGGTGGCGACGTTCGCGTCGGGCCCGACGAACTCGATGCGCGGCGCGGCGTTCCTGTCCGACTCGCGGACTGCGCGGTGGTCGACGTCGGCGGCACCACGGCCGACGTCGGCATCCTCCAGGGCGGCTTCCCGCGCGAGGCGGCCGGGGAGAGCGAGGCGGCGGGCATCCGCACCAACTTCCGCATCCCCGACGTCCTCTCGCTCGGCATCGGCGGCGGTCGCTGGTCGGCGAGGACGGCGAGACGGGCCCGCGCGCTCGGTCGGCTACCGGGCCTCACCGAGGAGGCGCTGGTCTTCGGCGGCGCCACCCTGACCGCGACCGACCTGGCGGTGGCCGCGGGGGCGCCGACATCGGTGACGCGTCCCGGGTGGCCCACCTGGACCGGGAGTTCGTCGACCGCGCCCTGGCCAGGATCGCCGGGCGGCTCGCGGAGAGCGTCGACCGGATGCGCACGTCGAGCTGGCGCCGCTGCCGGTGGTCGCGGTGCAGGCGGCGGGCTCGTCGCGTACTGAGTCGCTGCCCGGTTTCGACGACGTGCGGCTGCCCGGGCAATCTCGGCGTCGCTGAAACGCGGCCGGCGCGGCCATCGCCCAGGTCGGCGCTGCGAGGTCGACCGGCCTTCCACTGTCGAAGCGCGCGGGAGCCGAGGTGCTTCGCGCAGCGCCCGCGAGGAGGCCGTGGGCCGCGCCGAGACTGCCGGGCGCGGCGCGGCACGGCGTGCGCGCGTCGTCGACATCGAGGAGGTCTCGCCTATCCGCCCGGCGGGCGCGACCCGCATCCGGCCGGCGCGGTCGGCGACCTCGACCTGAACCATACATCAAGACCGGAGCGGCCCGCGCGAGAGCGTGAGAGCGACCACTCGACAACCTGGACGACATCGCGCGCGGCGCCGGCATCCTCGGCACGGGCGGCGGTGACCCGTACATCGGCAAGCTGCCGGGCCCGGAGGCGATCCGGCGCAACGGGTCGGTCCAATGTCGACATCGACGAGGTGCCGGCCGACGCGACGGTCGTGCCGGTCTCCGGATGGGCGCCCACCGTGCTGCTGGAGCGCGTCCCGAACGGCGGCGAGGAACTGGCTGCGCTGGGTGCGCCCTGGAGAAGCACTCGGCCGTCCGGCCACTCCACATCGCGCCCATCGAGGTGGGCGGCGTCAATTGATGCTGCCGATCGCCTGCGCCGCCGGAGGCGGGGCTGCCGATCGTCGACGGCGACGCGATGGGCCGCGCCTTCCCCGAGGCGCAGATGGTGCTGCCTGGGCTGATCGGCGTCTCCAACTCCCCCCGATGGCGCTGGCCGACGACAAGGGGAACACGATCATCGTGGAGGCGACCGACAACCACGCGGCGGAGGCGATCGCCCGTGCGGTCTGCGTGGAGCTGGGCTGCCAGATCTCCTGTGCGGACACGGTGCTGCGCGGCGAATTCAGCTGGCCGACGGGCTGGTCCCGGCGACCCTCACCCTCGCCGAGAACCTCGGCGCCGCGGGTCCGCACGGCGCGCGCCGAGCACAGCGACCGCAGTGGCGGCGGCCGTCACGATGTGCCGACGGCGCCGCTGCTCACCGGCAAGGTGGTCGACGTCTCGCGGCGCACGGAGGGTGCTTCGCACGGGGCCGCGCCAAGATCGACGGGACCGGCGCCGACACGGACCGGGGTGCTCGAACTCGACTTCCAGAACGAGCACTTGCTGGCCACCCGGGACGGGGTGACCGTCGCGACGACGCCGGACCTGATCTGCGTCCTGGACAGCGAGACGGTGAGCCGGTCACCACGGAAGGGCTCCGCTACGGTCTGCGCGTCTCCGTGCTCGCCGCCCGCTGCAGTGACCCGCGCGCTGGACGTCACCGGCGGTCTGGCGCTGGCCGGGCCGCGCTACTTCGGCTACGAGACGGACTACCCGCCGTTCAGGGAGCTGACGTCCCCGGGGCGGGCCGCGGTTCCAGCAGTCCGCGCCACGGCCTGGCCCTGCGGGTCGGCTCGCCGCAGGTCGGGCACGTATGTGTCCGGCACGTCGCCGTGACGTCGGCATGTGCAGCGTGAACTCGCAGGTGAACAAGGCGGTTCGTCCGTGTCCGACGAGGAATGGGAGCAGTTCCTCAGGGAGTCGGAGGAGGGGGTGCAGGACGCCCCGAAGGAGCCGTCGGCGCGGGCCCGCATGGTGACGCGGCGGCTGCGGGAGGAACCGGGGCCGCCCGAGTGGCGCAGCCATCGGCCCGCCGCGCCCCGCCGCAGACGCATCTGGCCGGTGCTCGGCGTGCTGGCCGCCGTGGCGCTGGTGGTCGTGGCCCTGGACCCGGGGCGGGTGACCGGCTGGTTCGGGGCGGCGGCGAGGACGCCGCGCCGCTCGCCGCGGAGTCCGCGCGCCCCCGCCGGTCCGCCGCCCGCGGCCGCCGGGACGCCCACCCTGGACGCGAGCCGTTCAGAGGTCGCCCGCCGCACGCTGGGGGCGACGGCGCCGCCGGGATCGGGATGCCGTCGGCCCGGGCCACCGGCTGGATGAGCAAGGCACAGGTGGCGCGGACGCTGGAGCGCAGCCGGGACCTCCCTCGTCGCGTCCAGCCTCGACCCGGACGCTGCAACGCGGCGGGCGGCCGGCGAAGAGCGATCGTCACTACCTCCAGCCCGCACCAGAGCGACGTACAGAAGTTCCTCACGACGTCCCTGACCTCGCCGAGCCGGAAGAACAACCCGCTGCTCCTGTTCAGCCGCTTCGACCGGACCAAGGCCCGGCTCGTCGGCGACGTGATCAAGACCCGCGGCCGGGTGACGTACGAGGAGGGCGAGCGCGGCGCGGTCGAGGTGCGCACCGACGTGACGTACGATGTACCCGGTGACGCGGCCCGGGCGGGACAGCACCGAGGTGGCCCGCACGATCGTGCGGCGCGAGGTCGTGATGAGCTGGGACGACCCGGCGAAGATCGTCACGGAGCCCGGCACGTTCTCCGCCGTCTCGTACAGCGTGCACGACCAACGGAGGCTGTGACACCTCCGGCGGCCGTCTCGTCCCCGAGTTCGGCTCCGAACGGCAGGCGGGCGACGGCCCGTCCGTCGACCCGTACGACCGCAGTACGACGATGGACCAGCGGATGAACGAGTCCGACGGCGAGCGCTGCGGGGCCGCGACCCGCGGGTGACGCAGGTCAGCGGCGGGCCGACGTCCCGATGGCCACCGCGTTGGCCGTGACGATCACCGCGATCGCCGCCCAGGACGCGGCGTCGAGCCGCTGCCCGAGGACCAGCAGGCCGATCAGGGCCGCGTAGACCGGGTTGACGCTCATGCAGAGAGACGCCGAAGGAGCGGGGCCGGCACGCGGCGCGGTGCCAGCAGGTCGGCGGGGAACGCGGCACCGCGGAGGACCCAGCACCGCCGCGAGCGCGCCGAGCAGCGCGCGAGCGCGGTGGGCGGGTGCAGCACGAGCACCGCGACGCCGACCGGCACGTACAGCAGCCCGGGAGACGCCGGCCGCCGCGGCCGACCCGGCGAGCCCCGGCGGCCGCGCCCCTGACCGTGCGGTTGAGCAGGATGTACGCGGCCCAGCAGCAGGCGGCGGCGACCAGGGCCAGGCCGATGCCGAGGTAGTTTCGGTGCCGGCCCTGCGGCCGGGTGAGCACCACGATCCCGCGGCGGCGGCAGCGCGGCGTGAGCGCGCAGCCCGGGTCGGTGCGGCGCCGCGAGCCGGCGAGGGCCGCCACGCCGAGCGGGCCGAGGAACTCCGCAGCGTCACCGCGAGCACCGAGCCCGATCCGGTCGATGGCCGTGTACAGGGTGAGGTTCAGGTCGCGAACACCACGGTGAGGCCGAGCACCGGCCGCCACTGCGCCGCGGTGAACGCGCGCGGCCGGGGCCGCCCCGCCGCCAGCAGGACGGCGGCGGCCACCACTGGCGTACGGCCACCACGCCCACCGGGCCGATGACGGGGCGAGCGCGGCCAGCGACGCGCCCACCTGGCTCCGAGAGCCCCGCTGCCGAGCATGAGCGCCAGACTGCTGCCGCGCGCCCGTGGTGCCGGTGCGCCGTCGACTGTCCGTGTACGGGCCGTGTCTCAGGTCCACGGTCCGACGATAAATCGTGCGCTTGACACGCAAATGCATCCGGCGCGCTGTCTATACGCTGACCGTATGCATCACGAGAAGCGACGACGCCGGGCGGGCGGCGCGGCTGGAGCTCAAGCGCACTGCGGTGCTCCGATCGCGATCGTCGACCTTCCGGGCAGCTTCACCGACGCCGCGATCGAAGCTGGGCACGTCACTGGTGGCGGCGGTCTCCCGCACCCCGCTCGCCCTGGAACGCGTCCTCCGGGTGTGCCTGCTGCACCGACGAGCCGGGCGATCGCTCCCGACGACGGCCGGGGTGCAGGCCATCCAGCGGGCCCGGCACCTGCTGGCCGACGCCGACGACCTGGTCAGGAGGCGACGACCGGGCACACCCGGCTGCGCATCGGGCACGCGTGGGGCCTGCTCGGCCGGCACACCGCCGAGTTCCAGCGGCGCTGGCGGGAGCGCTACCCGGACGTCGAACTGCTCCTGGTCCGCCACAACAGCCCCACGGCCGGGCTCGCCGAGGGCGCCTGCGATTCTCGCGGTCGTGCGCACGGCGGCGGGTCGACCCGAGCCGGTACGCGGTGGCCACGCCACGGTGCCACGAGCGGCGTTACGTGGCGATGGCCCTCCGACGACCCGTGGGCGCGCCGGCGGTCCGTGCCGCTCGCCGAGATCCGGGCCCGCACCCTGGCGGTGGACCGCCGCACCGGCACCACGACGGTCGGGCTGTGGCCGCGCGCGGCGCGCCCCGCCGTGGAGTACACGGCCGACGTGGACGACTGGCCTCGACGCGATCGCCGCGGGCCGCTGCGTCGGCGTCACCCCGCA
>NZ_JASERH010000113.1:0-42474 GCF_030766975.1 Streptomyces sp. KL116D
CGACGATCTGGCCGCGGTACATGACCATCACGTCGGCCGCGAAGTGCCGGGCGGTGGCCAGGTCGTGGGTGACGTAGAGGAGCGCGAGCCGGCGCTCCTCCTTCAGGCGGTCGAGCAGGCCGAGGATCTCCAGGCGGATGGAGACGTCGAGCATGGAGACGGGTTCGTCGGCGAGGAGGACGGCGGGGCCGGGTGCCAGTGCCCGGGCGATGGCGACGCGCTGGCGCTGGCCGCCGGAGAGTTCGTGGGGCCGTCGGCGGGCGATGTCGGCGGCCGGGGCGAGGTTGACCGAGTCGAGCAGGGCCGCGGTGCGCGCGTCGACGTCGGCGCGGGTCGCCCGGCCGCTGACCAGGAGCGGTCGGCGCAGGTGGTGGCCGATGGTGTGCGCGGGGTTGAGGGAGGCGAAGGGGTCCTGGAACACCATCTGTACGGTGCGGCGGTACGCGGCGTCGCGGGTGCGCTCCGCACCGCCGAGCCTGACCCGGCCCCCGCTGGGCGCGACGAGGCGCGACAGGGCACGCACCACGGTCGACTTCCCGCTGCCGCTCTCGCCGACCAGGGCGAGGGTGTGGCCGGGGTGCAGGGCGAAGGTGACCTCGTCGACGGCGCGCAGCGGCGTCGTGCCGCGCCGCGCGAAGTCGACGGTGAGCCGGTCGACCTCCAGAGCGGGTGGGGCGTTCACCGGTATCTCCCTTCGGACGAGGACGAGGGGGGCGCGCCTTCCGGGGCGCGGGCGGTGCCGATGTGCGGCTCCGCCGGGTGGGCGCGGGCAGCCGCGTCGGACGGTGGCGCGGCGACGGCTCCCCCGCCCGGAAAGTGACAGGCCGCCGCCGACGACCCGGCACCCGACAGCTCCGGCCGCTCGACCCCGCACCGCTCCCTCACGGACTCGCACCGGGGCGCGAACGCACACCCCGCCTCCGCCACCCGCAGGTCCGGCGGCTGCCCAGGGATCCCGCGCAGGTCCCGCCGCTCCCCCGTGAGCGCGGGGAACGACCGCAGCAGGCCCCGCGTATAGGGGTGGACGGCGCCGCCCGCGGCGACGGTCGCCGTGTCGGCGTACTCCACCACCCGCCCCGCGTACATCACGGCCAGCCGGTCGCTGATCTCCATGAGCAGGTTCAGGTCGTGCGTGATGAAGACGACGGCGAAGCCGAGCCGCTCCCGCAGCTGCTCGATCTCGTCGAGGATCTCGCGCTGCACGACCACGTCGAGCGCGGTCGTCGGCTCGTCCATGATGACGACGTCGGGTTCGAGGGCGAGCGCCATCGCGATGGCGACGCGCTGGCGCATCCCGCCGGACAGCTCGTGCGGATGCGACCGCAGCCGCCCCGCGTCGATGCCGACCAGCTCCAGCAACTCCCCGCCACGGAGCCGCCGTTGGGCCGCGGACAGTCCGGGCCGGTGTGCCCGGAGGACGTCGTCGAACTGGCGGCCCACCGTGGTCACCGGGTTGAGCGCGTTCATGGCGCTCTGGAAGACCATGGCGAGGCGCGTCCAGCGCACGGCCCGCAGCGCGTCCCGGTCGAGCGCGTACAGGTCGTCGCCGTCCAGCGTCACCGTGCCGCCGGACAGCCGGCCCGGCGGTTGCAGCAGCCGGGCCAGGGCGTACGCGAGGGTGGACTTGCCGCAGCCCGACTCCCCGGCGATGCCGAGGAGTTCGCCGCGGCGCAGCTCCAGGGAGACGTCGCGCACGGCGCGGGTGGGGCGGCCGTCGCCGGAGTCGTAGACGACGTCCAGGTGCTCGGCGGTGAGGATCACATCGGACGGCGGCGTCATCGGGGCCTCCGTGCGCGCAGTCGGGGGTCGAGGATCTCGTCGAGCCCGAAGCTGATCAGGGAGAGGGCCGCGCCGAGCACGGCGATGGCGAGGCCCGGCGGGACGAACCACCACCAGGAGCCGCCCGCGAGCGCCTCCGCGTTCTGCGCGAAGTAGAGCATCGTGCCCCAGGTGAGGTTGGACGGGTCGTCCAGGCCGAGGAACGCGAGCGAGGCCTGGGTGAGGACCGCGAAGATCACGGCGAAGATGAACTGCGAGACGATGATGGCGAGTTCGTTGGGGAGGATCTCGACGAGGACGATCCGGCGCCTGCTCTCGCCGTAGAGCCGTGCCGCCAGGACGTAGTCCCGGGTCCGCAGCGACAGCGTCTGGGCGCGCAGCACCCGTGCCGACGCCGCCCACGTCGTCAGCGCGATGACGAGGATCGTGGACGCGGTGCCCGCGCCGACGTACGCGGCGACGACGATGACGAGCGGCAGCCCCGGGACGACGAGGAAGACGTTGCTGAGCAGCGACAGGGCTTCGTCGGTGAGGCCGCCCGCGAAGCCGCCGCCGATGCCGACGACGACCGAGACGGCCGTGGCGACCAGGGCCGCCGCGCCGCCGATGAGCAGGGTGCCGCGGGTGGCGACGACGAACTGGGCGAAGACGTCCTGGCCGGTCTGGGTGGTGCCCAGCCAGTGGGCGGCGGACGGCGACCGGGTCAGGTCGGGGCCGATCTCGTTCGGGTCGCCGAGGAACAGCGGGCCGAGCAGGGCCGTCAGGACGAGCACCGCGAGGACGCCGAGGCCGATCCGCAGCCGGCGCGAGCGCAGGGCCGCGCGGAGCCGGCCGGCCCGGGGTGCGGGCGCGGCGAGCGTGGTGACAGTCAGCGGGTGCGCGGCTGTGCCGCTCCATGAGGGGCGGTGGTCGGGTGACGGGCGGGCGGTCATGAGGCGGCCTGCCGGGTGCGCGGGTCGATGACGGCGTACACGAGGTCGACGAGGAAGTTCGCGGCGAGCACCGCGAAGGTGATCATCAGGAAGACCGCCTGCATGAGGGGGTAGTCGTTGTTGGTGACGGCCTGGAGCATCGTGTAGCCCATGCCGGGATAGGAGAAGACGATCTCCATCACGAGCGAGCCGCTGACGATGAAGCCGAGGGTGATCGCGAATCCGGCGACCGAGGGCAGGACCGCGTTGCGGGCGGCGTAGCCGATCATCACCGTACGGGGGCGCAGGCCCTTCGCCTCGGCGGCGATCACGTAGTCCTCGGCGAGGGTCGACACCATCATGTTGCGCATGCCGAGCATCCAGCCGCCGACCGAGCTGAGCACGATGGTGACGGCGGGCAGGATGCCGTGCTCGACGGCGGAGCCGAGGAAGGCGCCGCTGAATCCGATGTCGTACGTCTCGTCGTAGCCGCCGCCCTGTGGCAGCAACGGCCAGACCTGGCTGGTCAGATAGAGCAGGAGCAGGGCCACCCAGAAGTACGGGACGGCCGCCAG
Organism: Streptomyces sp. KL116D; assembly: GCF_030766975.1. NCBI lineage: Bacteria > Bacillati > Actinomycetota > Actinomycetes > Kitasatosporales > Streptomycetaceae > Streptomyces > Streptomyces sp. KL116D. Next base: position 3,266 of record NZ_JASERH010000113.1, read on the forward strand.
GAACGTCGCCGACGGGATCAGCGCGTCGAGCCGGCCGCCGCGGCGCCAGCCGGCGAGCGTGCCGAGGGTGATGCCGAGGACGACGCTGAGCAGGGTCGCCATGCCGACGAGGACGAGGGTCCAGGGCACGGCCTGCCGGACGACGTCGCCGACCGGGGTCGGGAAGTAGGTGATGGACAGGCCGAAGTCGAGGTGCAGGAGGGAGTCGAGGTACTCGCCGTACTGCTGGGCGAGGTTGCCGTCGCCGAGGCCGAGCATGGCCCGCAGCGACTCCTCCTGTCCGCTGGTGACGGATCCGCCGACGCCCTGCATGCGGGCGAGCATCAGCTGGACGGGGTCGCCCGGGATCAGCCGCGGCAGCAGGAAGTTGAGGGTGACCGCGAGCCAGGCGGCGATCACGTAGAAGCCGAGCTTGCGCAGGACGTGACGCATCGCCGCGGCCCTACTTCGACGTCTTGGCCGGCTTGAGGCGGGCGGCGACCCAGCCGCCGTCCGGGTCCAGCCAGACGGAGGGGGCGGCGTAGAGCTTGTCCTCGGTGGGGTAGCCGGTGACGTTGTTGCCGTTGAACTCGGCCTCGTTCTGCGCGGCGAACAGCGGGATCAGCGGCATGTCGTCGATGAACTCCCGCTGGATCGTGTAGTAGTGCGGCTTCTGCTTCGCCAGGTCGGTGGTGTCGGCGATCGCGGCGAGGGCCTTGTCGACGGTCGGGTTCTTGTAGCGGCCGTAGTTGCCGACGTTCGTGGTCTTGCCGATGGCGGGGGCGATCGCGCTGTCGAGGAGCTGGTCGTAGTAGGCGCGCGGGTCGGGCGTGTACCCGTAGTTGGAGAGCAGGAGCTGGAAGCGGCCGGTGGACTGGGCGTTGGCGAACTGCGCGTAGGCGACGGCCTTGATGTTGAGCTCGATGCCCGCCTTCTTGAGCTGCTGCTTGGCCATCTGGGCGACGCTGATGTAGTCGGTCCAGCCGGAGACGAGGGTGAGGTCGAGGCTGAGCTTCTTGCCGTCCTTGGTCCAGCTGCCGCCGCTCTTCTCGTACCCGGCGGCCTTCATGTGCGCGTCGACCTTGTCCTGGCCGGTCTCGAACGTCGCGTCCTTCAGGGACGGGTCGAGGACCGATTCGAAGTTGGGGCGGAGCAGGGCCGTCGGGCTGATGGCAGGGGCCTGGCCGTCGTAGACGCTCTTGCTCATGAAGTCGCGGTCGAGGGCGGCGCTGATCGCCTTGCGGACGTCGGGGTCGGCGGTGGGGCCCTGGGCGGCGTTCGGTACGAAGTAGGTGACCGCGAGGGGGATGTTGACGAGGGCGAACTTGGGGTTCTTGTCGAGGTAGTTCTTCTTGATGTCGGGGATGAAGCCGCCCGCCCAGTCGGTGCGGCCCGAACTGATCGCCGCGGTCGCGGCGTTGTTGCCGCTGAAGGAGAGGTAGCGCATGGTCTTGAAGCCGGGCAGGCCCTTGATGTAGTAGTCGTCGCGCGCGGTGAGGTCGAGGGTGGTGCCCTTGACGGACTTCACCTTCCAGGGTCCGGTGCCGACGGGGTCGGTGTTGAGGTCGGTCTTCTTCTTGCTGTCCGGGATCTTCGACCAGATGTGCTTCGGCAGCATCTTCAGCTTGCCGAGGATGAAGTACTCCTTGGTGTACGCCGGTTGGGAGAAGGTGAGGCGTACGGAGTCCTTGCCGCTCGTGGTGATCGTGTCGAGCGGGAGGGCGAACTGGTTGAGCTCCTCGTTGTCCTTGGCGATCTGGAAGGTGTACGCGACGTCGTCGGCGGTGAACGGCTTGCCGTCGTTCCAGGTGACGCCCGAACGCAGGGTGATGGTCAGGGACTTGCCGTCGTCGCCCCACTTGTAGGCGGTGCCGAGCCAGTCGTCGACCTCGCCCGCCTTGGCGGCGTTGAAGTGGAACAGCGGCTCGTAGATCATCCCGTGGGTCGCCTGGAGGGGCTGGGGCGCGAACGGGTTGAAGTTGCGGACGAAGTTGCCGGTGGAGCCGGTCGACACGGTGAGCACACCGCCGCGGCCGGCGCCGCCGTCGTCGCCCCCGCCGCCGCAGGCGGCCAACGAGGCGGAGAGGAGGAGGGCCGTGCCCGCGGCGACGAAGCGTCGGCGGCTCGGCGGGGAGGGTGGGGCGGCGGTCATGGCGGATTCCCTTGCTCTCGCTGTGGCACAGGGGTGCTAAGGGGTGCTGTGAAGGTGCTCGTGGAGCGCTGCCGCATTCGGTGGTCCGCGCACCGTCGGCGCCGTGAAAGTAGACGCGTGCGAAAGTGGCTGTCAATGCGCCCGCGGCAAACTCATGGGAATTCAACTGAACCGGATTAGCACGGCAGTTCATCGAATATCGTCGAACGAGCAGGCCACTCCCCCGGGAAGGGAATCGTCAGTGAAGCGACCCACCATGGCGGACATCGCGCGCCGCGCCGGTGTCACGAAGGCCGCCGTGTCCTTCGCGCTCAACGACCGGCCGGGGGTCTCCGCGCCCACCCGGCGGCGCATCCTCGCGATAGCCGAGGAGCTGGGCTGGCAGCCCAACAGCGCGGCACGGGCGCTGTCCGACGGCAGGGCGGGGGCGTTCGGTCTGGTCATCGACCGGCCGGCGCGCACCCTCGGCCTCGAACCGTTCTTCATGCAGCTGGTCTCCGGCATCCAGGCCGAACTCATCACGGACGCCACTCCGTTGGTCTTCACCATGGCCGAGGACCAGGCGGCGGAGATCGCCCTGTACCGGGCGTGGTGGGCGCAGCGCCGGGTGGACGGGGTGTTCCTGGTGGACCTCAAGGCGGACGACGCGCGCGTCGCGGTCCTGGAGGAGCTCGGCATGCCGGGGGTGGTGATCGGGGCGCCGGTCGGGACGGGCCGGCTGCCCGCGGTGTGGAGCGACGACGGGGTCGCGGTGCGTACGGTCGTCGGCCGGCTCGCGGAGCTCGGGCACCGCCGGATCGCCCGGGTCAGCGGCCCGTCCGTGCTGCGCCACACCATCATCAGGACGGACGCGTTCGCCACGTCCGTACGGGAGTTGGGGATCGCGGGCCGGATCGTCGAGGCGGACTACAGCGGCGAGCGGGGCGCGGCGGCGACGCGTGAGCTGCTCGCCGCGGGCCCGGACCGGCCGACGGCGATCCTGTACGACAACGACGTGATGGCGGTGGCCGGACTGACCGCCGCGCAGGCCGCCGGGGTGCGGGTGCCGGAGGACCTGTCGGTGGTGGCGTGGGACGACTCGGCGCTGTGCGAGCTGGTGCATCCGCCGCTGACCGCGCTCAGCCGGGACATCGCGGCGTACGGCGCGCACGCGGCGCGCCGGCTGCGGGAGGCGGCGGGCGGGCGCGAGGTGGGTGACCTGGAGGATCCGCCGCCACGGCTGACCGTGCGCGGCAGCGTGGGCCGGGCACCGATCCAGTAAACCGGTTAATCGATCATTCCCTGAAGCCGCACGTGGTATTGACGCTAAACCGGTACAGCGGTTCACTCGACATCCAGTACGCGGCACGCCCGTCCGCACGGGCCGCGCTTCTCGCCATCGCTCATGTCCCCCATTTTCAGGGAGAGTTCGCCGATGCCGCGTTTTGCTGCCCGGATTTCCCCCGACGGCCGCCCGGTGACCTGGATCGGGGCCAACTTCTGGTCCCGCTCGGGCGGTCCGCTGATGTGGCGTTCGTACGACCCCGGACTCGTCACCGACGAACTGCGCGTGCTGCGCGACCACGGCCTGAACATGACGCGCTCGTTCTTCTACTGGCCGGACTTCATGCCGGAGCCCGACCGGATCGACGAGGAGCTGTGCGGGCACTACGCCGACTTCCTCGACCGGCACCACGCGCTCGGCATGACGACCGTCCCGACGTTCCTGGTGGGCCACATGTCCGGGGAGAACTGGGATCCGGCCTGGCGCGGCGGTCGCGATCTGTACGGCGACGTGTGGCTGGTCGCCCGGCAGGCGTGGTTCGTGCGCGAGACGACCCGCCGCTTCAAGGACCATCCGGCGGTGGCGGGCTGGCTGATCTCGAACGAGATGCCGATCTACGGGGCGCGCGACACGTCCCGTGAAGTGGTCGAGTCCTGGGCCCAGTTGGTCGTCGACGCCGTCCGGGCGGGCGGCGGCACCCAGCCCGTGTCGCTCGGCGACGGGGCCTGGGGCATCGAGAACTCCGGTCACGACAACGGCTTCTCGGTACGGGACGCCGCCCGCCTGTGCGACTGGCTGGGGCCGCACGTGTACCGGATGGAGAACGACCCGGTGCGCCAGCACTACGCGGCGGCCTGGGTCTGCGAGCTGACGTCGACGTTCGACCGGCCCGTGGTCCTGGAGGAGTTCGGGATCACGTCGGCGTTCGCCTCGGACGAGAACGCGGCCACGTACTACCGGCAGGCGCTCCACAACAGCCTGCTGTCCGGCGCCACCGGCTGGATCGCCTGGAACAACACGGACTACGACACCCCCGCCCTGCGCGAGCAGCCGCCCTACCGGCACCACGCCTTCGAGCTGTACTTCGGCCTGACGGACAGCGCGGGCCGCCCCAAGCCGCAACTGTCCGAACTGCACGCCTTCTCCGAGCTCCTGGCCGACGTGGAGTGGGAGCGGTGCGCGCGGGCGGACACGGACACGGCGCTCGTCGTGTCCTCGTACCTCGACACCCCGTACCCGTTCACCCGCGCCGAGGACCGGTCGTACGTACAGGAGACCGGACGGCAGGCGTGGATCGCGGCGCGGCTCGCGGACGCGCCGGCCACGGTGGTGCGGGAGAGCGACGGGGAGCTGCCGGACGGGTACCGGCTCTATCTGGCGCCGTCCGTCAAGCAGTTGCTCGCGCCGACCTGGTACCGCCTGGAGGAGCTGGCGCGCGGCGGGGCGACGGTGTACGTGTCGTACGCGCCGGGCGCGCACGAGGAGCAGCGCGGCCCGTGGTACGCGCGGCTCGACGAACTCTTCGGCGTGCGGCACCAGTTGACGTACGGGCTGGTGAACCCCATCGAGGACGACGAGGTCACGTTCGCCTTCGAGCGGGACTTCGGGAGCCTGGGGGCGGGGACGCGGCTCACGCTGCGGGCGGCCGGGACGGAGCACAGCCGGTGCTTCCTGCCGGTGGAGGCCGGGGAGGGCGCCGAGGTGGTGGCCGTCGACGGGCGCGGGCGGCCCGCGCTGGTGGAGCGGGCGGTCGGGGCGGGGCGGCTCGTCCTGTGCACCTACCCCGTGGAGCACATGGCCGCCGTGACGCCGCGGGTGAACCCGGAGGCGACCGGCGTGCTCTACGACGCGCTCGCCGTGCGGGCCGGGGTGCGCAGGCCGGTGACCGTGGCGGACCAGCGGGTGGCGGTGGACCTCGTCGAGCACGCGGCCGGGCACCGGTGGGTGTGGCTGGTCAGCCAGTGCGCCACCGAGCTGCCGGTGAAGCCGGTGGTCGCGCGGGGGTGGCGGCTGACGACCCGCTCGGGCGAGTCCGCGGAGGCGGTGACGCTGCCGCCGTACGGGGTGCTCGTGCTGCGGCTCGACGCGGTCTGAGGCCGGGTCCCGCCCCGCTCGGGCAGGTGTTTGTCAGGACAAAGGATTGACAGCACCTGGGCGGGACGGCACGTTGGGTGCCATGCGCATCGGACTCATCGGGACGGGCCGTATCGGCACATTTCACGCTGGCGTTCTGGAGCGGTACCGGGAGGTGGGATCACTCGTCGTCACCGACGCGGAGCCCGCGCGGGCCGTCGCCCTGGCCGACCGGATCGGGGCGACGGCGGCGCCGAGCGTCGACGACCTCTTCGTCTGGGGCGTCGACGCGCTCGTCATCACCGCCGCGACCGCCGCACACGCCGAGCTGATCGGCCGGGCGGCGCGGGCCGGACTGCCGGTGTTCTGCGAGAAGCCGATCGCGCTCGACCTGCCCGGGACGCTGGCCGCGCTGCGCGAGGTGGAGGCGGCCGGCACGGTGCTCCAGCTCGGCTTCCAGCGACGCTTCGACGCCGGGTACACGGCCGCGCGGGAGGCCGTCCGCTCGGGACGCCTCGGCCGGCTGCACACGGTGCGGGCCGTCACCTCCGACCCGGCGCCGCCGCCCGCCGCGTACCTGCCGCTGTCCGGCGGCCTCTACCGGGACTGTCTGGTGCACGACTTCGACGCGCTGCGCTGGGTGACGGGGCGGGAGGTCGTCGAGGTGTACGCGGCCGGGTCCGACGCCGGGCCCGCCATGTTCCGGGAGGCGGGGGACGTGGACACCGCCGCCGTCGTGCTGACCCTGGACGACGGGACGCTGGCCACGGCGACGGCGACGCGGTGCAACGGGGCCGGGTACGACGTGCGGATGGAGCTCTCGGGCGAGCGGGACACCGTGGTCGTCGGCCTCGACGACCGGACGCCGATCGCCTCGACCGAACCCGAGGGGCCGCCGGCCGCGGACAAGCCGTGGCCGGGCTTCCTGGAGCGTTTCGCCCCGGCGTACGAGGCCGAACTGAAGGCGTTCGTGGACGTGGTCAGGGGCGAGCGCGCCAACCCGTGCGACGGCTGGGAGGCGCTGAAGGCCCTGCGGGTCGCGGAGGCGTGCGAGGTCTCGCGGCGCGAGCGGAGGGTCGTACGGGTGGACGAGGTGGCGTAGTCGACCGGTGCGGTCGGGGTGACGGGTGGGGCCGGTACGGCCAGGGCGACCAGTGCAGCCCGTGCGGCCCGTGCGGCCCGTGCGGCCCGTGCGGCCGGCGTGACCTGAACGGCCCGTGCGGTGGGCGCGTCGGGGCCGAGCCGGCGCCGACGCCCGGAACGCCCCGCTCAGACCGTGAGCACCGTGCCCTGCGCCACCGCGCACAGCTTCTCCGTGCCGTCCTCGTCCACCGTCACGAGATCCGCCCTGACCACCGCCTGCCTGCGCCCCGCGCTGACCACCTCCGCCCGGGCCGAGAGGGTCACGCCCCGGGCCGGGCGGACGTACTGGATCGAGAAGCCGGAGGTGAGGACGGACGGGCCGAGGGCGGCGCCCGCCGCGAACGTCAGGGCGTTGTCCGCGGCGTAGGAGAGGACTCCGCCGTGCAGGAAGCCGTTCTGCTGCTGGAGTTCGGGCCTGATGTCCAGTTCGAGGGTGGCCGCGTCGTCGCCGAAGGCGGTGAGACGGGCCTGGACGAGGCGGCTGAACGGCTGGGCCTCCAGGGTCTTCCGGGCGAGTTCCAGGTCGAAGACGGGCGCGGACATACGGAAGTCCTCCAGGGCGTGGCTACCAGCGGACCCGCAGTCTACGAACCCCGCGGATCAGCACCCCGGGCAGCCAGGCGTCCGGCGTCCCGTCGAGCGCCAGGTCCGGGCAGCGCTCCAGCAGGGAGCGCAGCGCGATGCGGCCCTCCAGGCGGGCCAGCGGCGCGCCCAGGCAGTAGTGGATGCCGTGGCCGAACGCCAGATGGCCGCGCGGGTCGCGGCGGATGTCGAAGCGGTCGGGCGCGGGGAAGCGCTCCGGGTCGCGGTCGGCGTTCGCGATGCAGATGACGACCGGCGCGCCCGCCGGGATCACGGTGCCGCCGATGTCGACCGGCTCGGCGGCGAAGCGGTGCGTGGCCGTCTCGACCGGGCCGTCGTAGCGGAGCATCTCCTCCACGGCGCCGTCCAGGAGGCTCATGTCGGCGCGCAGCGCGGCGAGTTGGCCGGGGTGGTCGAGCAGCGCCCGCACGCCGTTGCCGATCAGGTTCACCGTGGTCTCGTGGCCGGCGATGAGCAGCAGGAAGGCCATGCCCCGCAGTTCGTCGCCGGACAGCCGGTCGCCGTCCTCCGCCGTGGTCCTGATCAGCGCGCTCAGGAGGTCGTCGGCGGGCGCCGAGCAGCGCTTCTCGTCGATCAACTCGTCGAGGAATCCGGCGAGTTCGACATGGGCCTCGTACGCCTCCTCGTCGGACGTCGGCGCCACCATCTGCGTCGACATCCGGCGGAACCGGTCGCGGTCGATGTCGGGCACGCCGAGCAGTTCGCAGATGACGACGAAGGGCAGCGGGAAGGCGAGGGAGGCGATCAGGTCGGCGCTGCCGCGCGGCACCATGTCGTCGAGCAGCTCGTCGGTGATCTTCTGGACGCGCGGGGCGAGGGCCGCGACCCGGCGGGGGGTGAACTCGCGGGTGACGAGCGAGCGCAGCCTGCCGTGCTCGGGCGGGTCGGCGAAGAGCAGGTGCGGTCCGATGAGGTCGCCGTCCATGCCCCACGGCGGGCTCTTGACCAGGCGCGGGTCGGTGAACGCGGCGCGCGCCGCCTCGTGCCCCACGATCAGCCAGAGCTCCTCGGCCGGGCCGGGGCCCGGGGTGCGCACCTGGTGGACCGGGCCGAGGGCGCGCAGCTTCTCGTACACCGCGTACGGGTCGGCGTAGTACCCGTCCCTGCCGCCCTCCGCGTACTCTCCCAGGTCGACGATCCCGGCCCCGGCCCCGTCCACCATGTGCGCTCTCCCTCTCGCTGCGGCGACCCCGTCCCCACGGTGTCTAACTCGCCCCGCTGACGATCCGTTCCCGGCGCGCGCCGCCCCTCTCCAGGAACCGGGCCAGCGGCAGGGCCGCCGCGCCGACGGTGACGGCGTCGGTCCCGAGCCGGCCGAGTTCGACGGTGGTCTGGGCGAACGGGTGGCGCAGCGCGTACGCGGCGGCGGCCCGGCGCACCGGTTCGATGAGCCGCGGGCCGAGCAGCAGGCCCGCCCAGCCGCCGACGACGATCCGCTCGGGGTTGAAGAGGTTGACCAGGTCGGCGATGCCCGCGCCGAGGAACTCGGCCGTCTCGTCGAGGAGTTGGCCGGTCGACGGGTCGTCGAGGAGCTCGGCGAGCGCGCCCTCCTCGTCGGGGGACGTCCAGCTGCCGCCCGCCTCCCGCCAGCGCTCCAGGAGCGCCTCCGCGCCGACGTACGCCTCCAGGCAGCCGCGGGCGCCGCACCGGCACTCCCGGCCGCCGACCCGCAGGACGGTGTGGCCCCACTCCCCCGCGCTGCTGGACGAGCCCTGGTAGGGCACGCCGTCGGCGATGACGCAGGCGCCGACGCCGGAGCCGATGAGCGTGATCACCGCGTTCCGGGCGCCGCGGCCCGCGCCGAACCACATCTCGGCGCGGCCCAGGGTCTTGGCGCCGTTGTCGATGAACAGGGGCAGTTCCGGCGGGAGTTCGCCGGGGGCCCGGAGCATCGCCTCCAGCGGGACGGCGTCCCAGCCGATGGTCTGGCCGTGCACGACGGCGCCGCTGGGCCCCGAGGCGTCGACGATGCCGGGCACCCCGATGCCGACGCCGACGATCGAGCCGGGCTCGACGTCCGCCTCCCCGAGGACCCGGGTCAGACCGGTGGCGATGAGGCGGACGACGTCCTGGGCGTCGTACTTCCCGCCGGGCCGCCCGTCGGGCAACGGCGCGTCCACCCGGGCGAGTTCGCTCAGCGCCAGGTCGAACAGCTCGACGCGCACCCGGGTCTCGCCGACGTCGACGCCCACGAGGTGCCCGCTGCCGGGCGCGACCCGCAGCAGCGTGCGCGGCCGGCCGCCGTCGGAGTCCACGGACCCGGCCTCCTCCAGGAGGCCGTCGGCGACGAGTTCGGCGACGACGTTGCTGATGGAGCCCGAGCTGAGCGCCGTCAGCGGCCCCAGTTCCTGCCTGCTGAGCGGCCCGTCGAAGTAGAGCTTGCTCAATACGGTGGCCCGGTTGTTGCGCCGCAGATCGCGCACCGTCCGCCGGCGTGGTCCTGCCATGCCTCGCTCCCGCCCCTTCACCCGACTTCGCCGAACGCTTAGATCACGGTGTGAATTTACCCTGGCCGGCCGGCCGGGCCCCGCATCCGTCAGGCTTCGTCCAGCAGGCCCGCGTCGTGGACGAGCAGCGCGATCTGCACGCGGTTGTTGAGGTCGAGCTTGGTCATGATGCGGGAGACGTGCGTCTTGACGGTGGCGACGCTCATGTAGAGGGTCGCGGCGATCTCCGCGTTGGACTTGCCGCGGCCCACCTCGACGGCCACGTCCCGCTCGCGGTCGGCCAGTTCGTGGAGGCGCCGGCGGGACCCGGCGGCGCGCACCTCGCGCTCGGACGCGGCGGCGTGGGTCATCAACTGGCGGGTGACGGCGGGCGACAGGACGGGGTCGCCGGCCGCGACGCTCCGTACGGCACCGAGGATCTCGGCCGGGGTCGCGTCCTTGAGCACGAATCCGGCGGCGCCCGCGCGCAGCGCCCGCAGCACCTGCTCGTCGGCGTGGAACGTGGTGAGGACGACGACCTCGGGCGCGTCGTCCGCCGAGCGCAGCCGCTCGGTCGCCGTGAGCCCGTCCATGACCGGCATGCGGATGTCCATGAGGACGACGTCGGGCCGGACCGTCCCGGCGGCCACGAGGGCCTCCTCGCCGTCGGCCGCCTCCCCGACGATCTCGACGTCGTCCGCCCCGCCCAGCATGAACTTCAGGCCCGACCGGACCAGCGGGTCGTCGTCGACGAGCAGCAAACGGATCGCGTTCATGGGCCCCACCGTAGCCATCGGAAGATCGTCGGTGTCAGGAGGTGTCAGGAGGTGCCGGTCGGGTCCGGCGGCGTGGTCCGGGGCAGTGGCGGCCGCGGGGCGGGCGTCGCGCCGGGTGCGGATGGTCAGCCGGCCCACGGCAGCCAGGCCCGTACCGTGAACCCGCCGTCCCCGTCCGGGCCGTGGCTGAGGCGGCCGCCCGCCAGCGTGGCCCGTTCCGTGAGCCCGATCAGGCCCTGGCCCGAGCCGGGGACGTGCGGGACCTCGCCGGGGGGCGGCGGGTTGCTGACCGTGATGGTCAGGCCGTCGCCCGCACCGCCCTCGACGACGACCGCCACCTCCGCGCCGGGCGCGTGCTTGCGGGCGTTGGTCAGGCCCTCCTGGGCGATGCGGTAGGCGGTGCGGCCCGCGGAGGCGGGGACCGCCCCGGGGTCGGGCACCCGGTTGTCGAGGCCGACCTTCATGCCCGCCTCGCGGGACTCGGCGACCAGGGCGTCCAGGGCGGCGAGCGTGGGCTGCGGCCGGCCCGACTCCTCTCCGTGGTCGCTCGCGCGCAGCACGCCGATGATCTCGCGCAGGTCCTGCAACGCCTCGTGGGCGCTCTCCCGGATGACGCCGGCGGCGCGGGCGATCTCCTCCCGGGGTGCGTCGGGCCGGAACTCCAGGGCGCCCGCGTGCACGCTGAGCAGGGTCAGCCGGTGGGCGAGGACGTCGTGCATCTCGCGGGCGATGGCCTCCCGGGCCAGCCGCTGGGCCTGCTCGGCGCGCAGGGCGGCCTCGGTCTCGGCGCGGTGCGCCCGGTCCCGCAGGGACATCAGGAGCTGGCGCCGGGAGCGGACGAACATGCCCCAGCCGACGACCGTGACGATGAGGACCACGGTGAACGACAGGGACAGCGCGAACGACGAGTCGGGTTCGGGCCGCCACCAGTAGAAGAACGGCAGCAGGGCGACGGACACGCCCGCGACCCAGGCGACGTAGCGGAACGGCCGGTGCACGGCCAGCGTGAAGACGGAGACCATGACCGCGCCGGCCGCCGTGTTCGAGAGGAACCCGGCGGGGATCATCGCCACCGCGAAGCCGAGCGGCCAGCGCCTGCGCAGCCAGACGGCGGCGCAGGCCAGCGCGCCGATGACCTGGTCGACACCGGCCAGGAACCGGGGCGTGTTCGGGTTGTCCCAGGTCTGCTCGGCGAGGATCAGGCCGAGGAAGACGGCGACGAGGAAGCAGCTGAAGTCGACGATCCAGTCCCGGGCCGTGCGCCGCCCCCTGCCGGGGCGTCCCTCGGAGTCCAGGTCGAGGTCGTCGACGAGTGCCGAGGGCAGCAGCCAGCGGCGCCACGGCAACGGCGGCTCGTCCGCCGGCTGCGGGGGCACGGTCTGCTGCGATGGCTCCATGGTCGACAAATCTACGCACGATGGGGGCCGCGCACCGCCCCCCGCGGCCGAGCCGCGACCAAAGTCGTGGCGCCGGCGACTTTCGTCGCACCCGGCCGGGCCCGCGCGCGACTCGTGGCGGACGGGACTCGCCCCGCGGCCGATGTGGGTGGGGGGTCCGCGGGACGAGGGTTCCGTACATGAACAGGAAGCAGTTGTGGGAGTTCGTCGAGATCGTCGCCGGCTTCGCCCTGATCCAGGGGGCGGTGGGCCTGCTGCACGAGTTCACCGGCTGGCTCGGCTGGGGTCTGATCGAGCGGATCGGTTTCCTCGACGGCCGCGAGGTGTACGGCAGCATCGCGCTGATCGTGCTCGCGATCGCCGTGATCGCGGCCGCCGAGACCGCCAAGCAGAACTAGGGCCTGTCGCCGGTGGGGGAACGGTTCAGCAGGAGTGGTCGACCAGGTCGAACGACGCGTAGTGGTCCGACGTGTAGTAGTCCTCCTGGTTCGCCTCGCCGGTCACGATGCGGCGGGCGCCGCGGTCCGAGGAGCCCGGGGTGATGACCGTGTACTCGTGGTAGTAGCCGGTGGACTGCGACGGCAGGACGCCCTCGCGGTTCTGGAAGACGGTGCCGTCCTGCTCGTACGGGAACGGGCCGCCCGCCGCGATGAGGTCCAGGGTGTCGTGCGCCTGGGAGGGCAGGGCGGAGTAGCAGATGTCGCCGACCGCGGCGGCGGAGAACGTGGCGGAGGCCGCGACGGGGGCCGGGGCGGCCTGGGCGGCGACGGTGGCGGGGCCGCCGACGAACAGGGCGGCGGCCAGGGCTGCGACGCTGATGAAGCGTGGGGGAATCTTCATGCCCTCAGTGTGACGCGCGTAGACGGGTGCATGTCAACGACAACTGCCGCTTGTTTTCCAGGAGTTAACTCGTGGCCCGGCGTCCCCACATGGTTCCGGCCAGGACCAGACCACCGCCCAGCAGGCCCAGCGCACCCAGCCGTTCACCGCCCAGCACGATGCCGACGGCGGCCGCCCACAGCGGTTCGGTGCCCAGGAGCAGGCTGACCCGGGACGGCGAGGTGCGGCGCACGGCCCACATCTGCACGAAGAACGCGAACAGGGTGCACAGCACGGAGAGGAACAACAGGCCCGCCCAGTCGGCGGGTTCGAAGGAAGCCGCCGCGTCCCAGGGCGCGGAACCGGTGCCGGGCGCGGCGCACAGCAGCGCGAACACGGTCACGGCCGTGCCGAGCTGAACCGTCGTCAGCGGCAGCGCGTCGGCGCTCTGGACCGCCTCGACCCGGGCCATGACCAGTACGTGCACGGTGCGGGCGAGGGCCGCGAGGAGCATCAGGAGGTCGCCGCCCGAAGGTGACGTGAAACCGCCGCCCTGGGTGAGCAGCACGACGCCGAGCACGGAGAGGGCGGCCGCGGCGAGGAACGCGCGGGGCGGCCGGACGCGGGTGACGGCGGCCTCCGCGAGCGGCGTGAAGATCATGGTGAGGCTGATGATGAGGCCCGCGTTGGTCGCCGAGGTGTGCACGACGCCGTACGTCTCCAGCAGGAAGATCCCGCTGAGGATCAGCCCGAGCAGCCCCGCCCCGCGCCACTGCGGTGCCGTCAGGGCCCGCAGTCCGCGCCAACCGGCGCCCACGAGCACCGGCAGCACGATCCCGAAGCGCAGCACGAGCACCGCGAGCACGGTGGTCTGCGTGGTGACGCCCTTGGCGGCGAGGTAGCTGGCGCCCCAGACGGCGGCGACGCCGATGACGGGCAGGTCGGTGAGCCAGGCACGGGGGCGCGGCGCGGGCAGGGCGAGCGTGCTCATGTGGTCTCCGGTGCGGGCGAGTGCGTGCGGAGACGTCGGCGGCTCGCGCGGGGCGAGGACACCGTACCTGCGGACACGGCCGGCGCCATCTCGGTGTCCGTTTGCCGCCAGCTTCCGCCCGCGTACGTCGCTGTACTCGAAGCCACGACAACAGCTCGCTACGGAGGCGAAGATGAACGGCAAGGTGGCTCTGGTGACCGGCGGCTCGCGCGGGATCGGCGCGGCGACGGCGGTGCGGCTGGCCGAGGACGGCTTCGACGTCGCGGTCACCTACGTACAGGGCAAGGAGGCCGCCGAGGAGGTGGTGCGGCGGATCGAGGCGCTCGGGCGCCGGGGCCTGGCGGTGCGTGCGGACGCCGGTGACGCCGCGGAGGCGGCCGGGGCGGTGGGCGCCGCGGTGGAGCGGTTCGGCCGGCTCGACGTCCTGGTCAACAACGCGGGGGTGGGCGCGCTCGGCCCGCTGGCGGACCACACGGTCGCGGACGTCGACCGGGTGCTCGCGGCGAACGTGCGCGGCGTCTACCTCATCGCCCAGGCCGCGGCGGCCGTGCTGCCCGACGGCGGCCGGATCGTCACCGTCGGCAGCTGCATGGCGCAGCGCGTCCCGGGGCCCGGCGGCACGCTGTACGCGATGAGCAAGGCGGCCCTGATCGGGCTGACGAAGGCGCTGGCACGGGAGTTGGGCGGGCGCGGGATCACGGCGAACATCGTGCACCCGGGCCCGATCGACACCGACATGAACCCGGCGGACGGGCCGAGCGCGGACTGGCAGGCGTCGATGACCGCGCTCGGACGGTACGGGACGGCGGCCGAGGTCGCCGGGACGGTGGCGCACCTGGCGGGCGCGGACGCGGCGTACGTGACGGGCGGCGAGTTCGCGGTCGACGGCGGGTTCGCCGCGTGACGGCATGAGGATGCGGGGCGCACCGGTGCTGTCGGGCCGGTGCGCCCCGCAGGTTCCTTCGCCGTCAGGCGCCCGACTCCGCGTGGCGCGCGGCCAGTTGGGCGACGCCCTCGTCCGTCAGGGAGCCGAACAGCCGCAGCCGCGAGATGCCGCCGTCGGGGAAGATGTCGACGCGGGCGTGCGTGCCGACGGCCGGGGTGTCGAGGACGAAGCGGTGGTTCGTGTCGGGCTGCATCCGCGTACGGGGCAGCACCTCGACCCAGTCACCGTCCTCGCCGTCCTTGACGGAGACCGCCGCCCAGCCCGCGCTGTTCCCCTTGAGGTACGCGGTGTCGATCTCCAGGGCGCGGATCTCGGAGCGGGCGACGAGCCGGTAGCGGATCCAGTCGTTGCCGTGGTCGCGGCGGCGCCGGGTCTCCCAGCCGTCGTCCATCTTGCGGGAGCGGCCCGGCTGGATGGTGTTCGACGCGGGCGAGTAGAAGAGGTTCGAGGCGTCCTCGGCGCGGCCGCCGTTCTCCAGGGCGACGACGTCGAAGGTGCCGAGCGCGGCGAGCCACTGCGGGTCGGGGACGACCTCGCCGTGGACGCGCAGGCGGGCGACGCCGCCGTCCGGGTGCTGGTTGAGGCGCAGGTGCGTGAAGCGCTGCTCGACGTCGACCGCGAACCCGTTGGCGGCGTGGCCGCCGACCGCCGTGCGCGGGACGAGGGTCGTCCACTTCACGTCGTCGGCGAGCAGCTCCTCCGGGGTGGGCGCGCCCTCGACGGACGTGGCCTCCACGGAGACGGCCTGGGGGTAGTTGCCACGGAAGTGGGCGGTGTCGACGACGATGCCGCGGATCACGCCGGGGGCGCCGAGGCGGACCAGGGCCCAGTCGTGGTCATCGGCGGTGGGCCACGGGTGGTCCGCCCCGGCGCCGCGGCGCCGGCGGGTCTCCCAGCCGTCCATGATCTTGCCCTTGTGGCCGAAGTGCTCCGGGTCGAACTCGGCGCGCTCGGGCACGAGGAGGTTCTCGCGCTGGGCGAAGAACTCGTCGTTGGCGGCGATCACACCGGCGCCGAGCTGGCGCGCGGCGAGGTCGGCGTACCGCGTGAACGGGAAGTCCGCGGTGCGGTAGTCGGCGTACGGGTCGCCGCCGCCGTAGGGGCTGGCGTCACCGGTGAAGCTGGGTATCCCGGAGTTCGCGGTCACGGTCGTCACTTGTTCCTTTCGAGCAGCTTGCCCTGCGGGGCGGTGAACTCGCCGTCGGCGACGATGCGTTCGCCGCGCAGCCAGGTCGACTTCACGACGCCGTGCAGCGTCTTGCCCGCGTAGGCGGTGACGCGGTTGCGG
Organism: Streptomyces sp. KL116D; assembly: GCF_030766975.1. NCBI lineage: Bacteria > Bacillati > Actinomycetota > Actinomycetes > Kitasatosporales > Streptomycetaceae > Streptomyces > Streptomyces sp. KL116D. The sequence goes on from NZ_JASERH010000113.1 coordinate 19,123, forward strand.
TGCTGGAGGGCGGCCGGGTCGACGGTGAAGGTCTCCTCGGCGGCGAGGACGGCGAAGTCGGCGTCGCGGCCGACGGCGATGGCGCCCTTGCGGTCGTCGAGGCCGACCAGCTTCGAGGTCCGCTCCGACATCCAGCGGACCACGTCCTCCAGCGAGTACCCGCGCTCGCGGGCCGCGGTCCAGATCGCGGACAGGCTGAGCTGGAGACCGGAGATGCCGCCCCACGCGGTCGCGAAGTCGTCGGTCTTCAGGTCGGCGGTCGACGGCGAGTGGTCGGTGACGACGCAGTCGATGGTGCCGTCGGCGAGCGCCGCCCAGAGCAGGTCCTGGTTGGCGGCCTCACGGATGGGCGGGCAGCACTTGAACTCGCTGGCGCCGTCCGGGACTTCCTCGGCGGTGAGGGTGAGGTAGTGCGGGCAGGTCTCGACGGTCAGCCGGACGCCCTCGGCCTTGGCGGCGGCGATCAGCGGCAGCGCGTCGGAGGACGACAGGTGCAGGACGTGCACGCGGGCGCCGATCCGCTTCGCCGTGTCGATCAGGCCCTTGATCGCGACGTCCTCGGAGATCCGGGGCCGCGTCGCGAGGTAGTCGTCGTACTTCGGGCCGCTGTTGCTGGGCGCGACGTCGAGCTCGTGCGGGTCCTCGGCGTGCACGATGAGCAGTCCGCCGAAGCCGGCGATCTCGGCCATCGAGGCGGTGAGCTGGTCCCCGTTCAGATGCGGGAACTCGTCGACGCCGGACGGCGACAGGAAGCACTTGAAGCCGAAGACCCCGGCGTCGTGCAGCGGACGCAGGTCCTTGACGTTGTCGGGCAGGGCGCCGCCCCAGAAGCCGACGTCGATGTGCGCCTTGGCGGCGGCGACCTCCTGCTTCGTCCGGAGGTTGTCGACGGTCGTCGTCGGCGGCAGGGAGTTCAGCGGCATGTCGACCAGCGTCGTGATGCCGCCGGCCGCGGCGGCGCGGGTGGCCGTCCAGAAGCCCTCCCACTCGGTGCGCCCCGGGTCGTTGACGTGGACGTGGGTGTCGACGATGCCGGGCAGCAGCACGTCGTCGCCGAAGTCCTCGAGCCGGGCCCCCGCCGGTACCTCCGCGTCGTGCGCGCGCACGGCGACGATCTTCCCCTGGGCGACGGCGACCGCTGCGGGCCGCGTACCTTCGGGGGTGATGACGCGGGTCGAGCGCAGCACCAGTTCGACTTCGACGTCCGACACCCTGGACCTCCTCAGTTTCAACGTTCTGTTGAAGGAGTTTTCACTCCTTCTTCCTGAGCCGTCAAGGCTCTGGATGTTTCCACAAAGTGAAATTATGATTCCGGTACGCAGAACGTAGCTACCGACGAACTTAGAGGTCAAGGGATCACCGGCCGGGAAACCGCCGGGTACGCTGCATCTCTGCCTGCCCGCCTCGAAAGGAACGCGCCGTGCCGACGTCCAACGCCAGCACCACTGATACCGCCAAGTCCGCGCCAAGCGGCGGTGTCCAGTCGCTCGAGCGCGCCTTCGACCTGCTGGAGCGGATGGCCGACGCCGGCGGCGAGGTGGGCCTCAGCGAACTCTCCGCGAGCAGCGGCCTGCCGCTCCCCACGATCCACCGTCTGATGCGCACCCTGGTCGCCTGCGGGTACGTGCGCCAGCAGCCCAACCGCCGCTACGCGCTGGGCCCGCGCCTGATCCGCCTCGGCGAGTCCGCGTCGCGCCTGCTCGGCACCTGGGCCCGGCCGTATCTGGCCCGCCTGGTCGAGGAGACCGGCGAGACGGCCAACATGGCGCTGCTCGACGGCGACGAGATCGTCTACGTCGCGCAGGTGCCGTCCAAGCACTCGATGCGCATGTTCACCGAGGTCGGGCGACGGGTGCTGCCGCACTCGACCGGTGTGGGCAAGGCGCTGCTCGCGCACACGCCGGCCGACGAGGTGCGGGCGCTGCTCGGGCGGACCGGGATGCCGGCCGCGACCGAGAAGACGATCACCACGCCCGACGGTTTCCTCGACGCGCTGCAGGAGGTACGGGACCTCGGGTACGCCGTCGACGACAACGAGCAGGAGATCGGGGTGCGCTGCCTCGCCGTGCCGGTACCGGACTCGCCCACGGCGGCGGCCATCTCCATCTCCGGGCCCGCGGGGCGGGTCACGGAGGCGGCGACGGACAAGATCGTGCCGGTCCTTCAGCAGGTCGCCCGCGAACTCTCGGAGGCCCTCGCGAGCTCCGGTTCCGCGTCGTAACTTCGACCGTCTGTCGCCACCTGCGGGCCGGTGGGGGCTGGTCGCGCAGTTCCCCGCGCCCCTGTGGGCGCACGGAGTGCGCCTTTCAGGGGCGCGGGGAACTGCGCGAGAAGCCCCCACCGGGCCGCGGACGGCAGCGGTCAGGACGCGGCAGCCCGGGCACCGGCCAGGCGGCCGTCCACGATCTCCACGACCTGGTCCGCGACGCCCAGGGAAGCCCGGTCGTGCGTGACCAGCACCGTGGCCGTGCCCCGCTCCCGCGTCAGCCCCGCCAACAACTCCAGCACGGCCACCCCCCGCTCATGATCGAGCGCACTGGTCGGCTCGTCCACCAGCAGCACCCGCGGAGCGTTCATCAGGGCCCGCGCGATGTTGACCCGCTGCCGCTGCCCGCCGGAGAGCTGGTGCGGCCGCCGGTGCGCCTGCTCGGCGAGCCCCACCGCGTCCAGCAACTCCCGCGCCAGGGACCGGACTTCACGCGGCCGACGGCCGCCGAGGTGCGCCATGACCTGGAGCTGCTCCAGAGCGGTCAGGGACGGCAGCAGGTTCGGCTGCTGGAAGACGATGCCGATGGCGCGGCGCCGCAGCCGAGCCGCTTCGGCCCGGCCGAGCCCGGTCGCCTCGACCCCGTCGACGAGCACCCGCCCGCTGTCCGGCGACACGAGCGTCGCGGCGACGGCCAGCAGGCTGGACTTCCCCGATCCCGACGGCCCCACGACGGCGGTGAGCCCGCCCGCCGGAACCTCGAGACCGACCCGGTCCAGGGCCGTGAGGCGGCCGTCCCCGTCGGCGTAGGTGAGGGTGATGTCGTCGAGCAGCAGGGTCATCGGGCGCTCCCGAGCGCGGTGAGGGGGTCGACGGCGGTGATCCGCCGGATGGACAGGGCGGCGCCGACGAGACCGAGGACGGTCATCACGGCGGCGGGCCCGACCGCGGTCAGCGGCTCCAGGACGAACGGCACGCCGTCCGGCACGAACGCGCCGATGAGCGCGGCGAGGCCGGTCCCCACCGCCGTACCGCCGACCAGCACGAGCACGGCCTGGCCGAGCGCGTCCCGCAGCAGATAGCCCGTCGACGAGCCCAGCGCCTTCAGGACGGCGATGTCCGCGCTGCGCTGGATCGTCCAGACCGTGAAGAAGGCGCCCACGACGAGCGCCGAGATGACGAAGAGGAAGCCGCGCATCAGTTGCAGGGAGCCGTTCTCGGCCTGGTAGGACCCTATGGCGGACAGGGCGCCCTCGATGTCCTTCGTCTCCGTGCCGGCCGCCCGGTCCGCGGCCGGCAGATCGGCGCCCGAGGTGCGCAGCGCGACCACGGTGGCCCCGGCGGAGCGGGCCAGGGACTGCCAGTCGCCGAGGTCGGCCCAGACGACGGGGGTGTGACTGTACGAGGCGTCGCCCGAGACCGCCGCGACCGTGAGGGTCGTCCCGCCGAGCGTGATCTCGTCGCCGGTCCCGGCCCCCAGTTCGTCGGCCGCCTTCGTGGCGAGGACGACGGTGCCGGGCGCCGTCGCGTCGGGCGCGAGGCCGGAGTCCGGGCGCACCCCGAAGACCGATACGGCCGCGGTCTGCCGGCCGGCGTCCGCGTTGAGCGTCCTGATGCCGATCGGTTCGGCGCTCGTCACCCCCGGCCGCCCGGCGAGCCCGCGCCACTGGTCCGGGGTGACGGTCGAGCCGGTGAAGGACACCGACTGGCCGGCGGCGGGCCGCCCGAAGGCGAGGTGGTCGGCGGGCAGCCCGGTGAGCGCGGACGTGTTGTCCCGGGCCAGCCCGGCGGTCAGCCCCGAAAGCAGTCCCACCAGCAGCGTGATCAGTACGATCACGGATCCCATCAGGGCGAAGCGGCCCCTGGCGAACCGCAGATCTCTCCATGCGACGAACATGTCGTCCACCCTGCGTCCCCGTGGCCCTCCCGGGCATCGCGCCACAGCACGCTTCACCCGAATCGAAGGAGGGACGTCCGGATCGAACTTTCGGTTGACCGGTTCGGGGCGATGACTTCGTACGCTGGTGACGGTATGGATCCACGTTCGCTCACCCCCGCCCTGCGCGCCCTGCGCCTCTGCCTGCACCTGCTGACGGCGGGGCTGCTGGCGCTCGTCGTGCTGCGGGCCACGGGCGGCCCGGTGGTGGCCGTGGCCGTGGTGATGGGCGCCGTGTACGCGGCGGGCCCGCTGCTGCCCGCCGTGCGGGCCACGCGCGCGGGCGCCGCCTGCTGGCTCGGGACGCTCGGCGCGGTGTGGGCGGTGCTCCTCGCCCTCTCCCCCGACGGCCTGTGGCTGGCGTTCCCGCTCTACTTCCTGCTGCTGCACCTGCTGCCCGCCCGCTGGGCGCTGCCCGCGGTCGCGGTGGCGGCGGGCGCGGCCATCGCCTCGTACGTGGGGCACGGCGGCGGGCTCAACCCGGGGGCGTTCATAGGGCCGCTGCTGGGTGCGGCCGTCGCCGTGGCGACCGTGCTCGGCTATCAGGCGCTGTACCGGGAGAGCGAGCGCAGGCAGCGGCTGATCGAGGAGCTGATCGGCGCGCGGGCCGAGCTCGCCGACGCGGAGCGCACGGCGGGCACCCTCGCGGAGCGCGAGCGGCTGGCCCGCGAGATCCACGACACCCTCGCCCAGGGCCTCTCCTCGATCCAGCTCCTGCTGCGGGCCGCCGGCCGCGACCTGCCGCCGGACTCGCCCGCCGCCGCCCACATCGAGCGGGCCCGCGCGACGGCGCAGGACAACCTCGCCGAGGCCCGCCGCTTCGTGCGCGCCCTCACCCCGCCCGACCTGGCGACCGGCTCCCTCGCGGCCGCCCTGGAACGGCTCTGCGCGACGGCCCCGGGCCCGGCCGCGCGGTTCACGACGAGCGGCACCCCGCTCGCGCTGCCCACCCCGTACGAGGTGGCGCTGCTGCGGATCGCCCAGTCCGCGCTCGGCAACACGGTGCGGCACGCGCGGGCGGACCGCACGGAGATCACCCTCAGCTTCATGGAGACCTCGGTGACCCTGGACGTCGTGGACGACGGCATCGGTTTCGACCCGGCCCGCGCGGCCTCCGGCGACGGCGGCGACCGCGGCGACGGCGGGTTCGGGCTGCCCGCGATGCGCGCGCGGGTGCGGGCGCTGGGCGGCACGTTCACCGTCGAGTCGGCGCCCGGCCGTGGCACCGCCGTCGCCGTCAGCCTGCCGCTGCCCGCCGGGGGTGCCGGGTGATCCGGCTGCTGCTCGCCGACGACCATCCCGTCGTACGGGCCGGGCTGCGCGCCGTCCTCGACGCGGAGCCCGACTTCGAGATCGCCGCGGAGGCGCCCACGGCGGAGCGGGCGGTGGAGCTCGCCGGCTCGGAACGGGTCGACGTGGTGCTGATGGACCTGCAGTTCGGCGCCGGGATGCACGGGGCGCAGGCCACGGCGCTGATCGCCGCGCTGCCGGACGGCCCGCGGGTGCTCGTCCTGACCACGTACGACACCGACGCGGACATCCTCGCGGCGGTGGAGGCGGGGGCCTCCGGCTATCTGCTGAAGGACGCGCCGCCGGAGGAGCTCGCGGCGGCCGTCCGCACGGCGGCCTCCGGCCGGTCGGCGCTCGCTCCCGCCGTCGCGGACCGGCTGATGGACCGGATGCGGGCGCCGTCCGAGGCGCTCAGCCGTCGTGAGCTGGAGGTCCTTCAGCTCGTCCGGGACGGTCTGTCCAACGCGGACGTCGCCCGCGAGCTCTTCCTGAGCCAGGCCACGGTCAAGTCCCACCTGGTCCACATCTACGCGAAGCTGGGCGTCGACTCGCGCACGGCGGCGGTCGCGGCCGCGGTCGGTCAGGGCTTGCTGCGGTCCCGCTAGGGCCTGTCGTCAGACACCGCGGGGCAGACGGGAGTGTGCCGACAGGCCCCAGGGGCGGCTGGTCACGCCCACGCGGCGGAGCCGCGCATCGACCCGGTCCCGCGCCCCTCAGGCGGCGAAGTCCGCCGCCTTCACGTGCCGCAGGGCTCGAAGGTCCGCGCGCGGCACCGGACGCAGCGGAACCGTCAGGACCGGGCACACCGCGTACCGCCGGACGTACCGGTGCACGGCGCCGCGCCGCCGCCCCGGACGCAGACCGACGACCAGCAGGTCACCCGGGTGCGCGGCCAGATCGAGCAGCACGGCACCCGCCCGCGACCGCTCGACTCGCAACGTCACGTCCACCCCGGCCGGCATCCCGCCGAGCGCCTCGTCGAAGGCCGCGGTCAGCCCGGCGCGAGCCGTGTCGTGCCAGTGCCGGGCCCACTCCCGGTCGGGCCAGCGGCGGTACAGCCCCTCCCCCTCGGGCGGCTCCCAGGCCACCACCGCCACGAGCGGCCGGCCGGAGCGGCGTGCCTCGTCCACCGCGGAGCGCAGCGCGGCCCGGCTCGCCGGGGAGCCGCTGACGCCGACCACGACCCGGCCGCCCCGGTCCGGCACCGGCGGGCGGCCCGGACGGCGGCGCAGCCGCCACGGTCGCGCGGCGGTGTCCTCGGTCCGGCGCTGCAGCTCGCGCTCGACCCGGTCGCTGAAGCCACTCCTGTCGGTGTGCATGACGTGCCTCCTCGTTCCCACCCAGGCCACTTCTCCTCGGCCACTGCCGAGTCTGTACGCTGATTGGCCTGGGCAGCAGGGCCAATGGCGGAGATGTGGCATGGCGGTTGACGGAGTGGTCCGCAGCATGGACAGCAGGGCGCGGGGCCTGGGCAGCAGGCGGCTCGCCGAGCTGGTGACCGGGGTGGCCGGGCAGCGGCCCGGCTACCGGGCGCTCGCCCAGGGCGTGCGGACGCTGCTGCTCGACGGCCGGATCGCGCTGCACGTCCGGCTGCCCGCGGAGCGCGAGTTCGCCGCGGCGCTCGGGGTCAGCCGGGCCACGGTGACGGCCGCGTACGACCTGCTGCGGGAGAGCGGCTACGCGCGCAGCAGGCGGGGTGCCGGGACGTGGACCGAGCTGCCGGACGGGGTGCGGCCGACGAGCGTGGCCACCCCGGCGGCCGGGGAGGGCGTGATCGACCTGGCGATCGCGGCGCCGGGCGCCGTGGCGGACGAGCTGACGGCGGCCTACGCGGCGGCCGCCGCGGACGTGGCGCGGCACGCGGAGACCCCCGGCTACCACCCGTACGGGCTGCCGGAGCTGCGGGCCGCGATCGCCGAGCGGTACACGCGGCGGGGGCTGCCGACGCTGCCGGACCAGATCCTGGTCACGACCGGCGCCCAGCAGGCCGTGTCGCTCACCCTCACGCTGCTCGGCCGGCCCGGTGACCGGATCGTGGTGGAGAACCCGTCGTACGCCAACGCCCTCGCGGTGATCCGGCAGTTGGGGCTGCGCACCGCGCCCGTGCCGGTCACCGAGGACGGCTGGGACGCGGAGCTGTTCGCGACGACGCTGCGGCAGGCGGCGCCCCGGCTGGCCTATCTCATCCCGGACTTCCAGAACCCGACGGGCCGCCTGATGCCGACCGAGCAGCGGCAGCGGCTGATCGCGGCGGCGCGGGCCACGGGCACCTGGCTGGTCGTCGACGAGACGATCGCGGACATCGCGCTCGACGCGCCGACGCCGCCGCCGTTCGCCTCGCTCGCGGCGCAGGGCGGCGGCGAACAGATCGTCACCGTCGGCTCGTTGAGCAAGGGGCACTGGAGCGGGCTGCGGGTCGGCTGGGTGCGGGCGGGCACCCGGCTCATCACCGAGCTGACGACGCTGCGGGTCACCGCGGACATGTCCGGGTCCGTCCTCGACCAGCTGGTGGCGGGCCGGCTGCTTGACCGGGAGGCGGAGATCCTGCGCCGCCGGCTGCCGGTGCTGCGCGCGCAGCGCGACCACCTGGCGGCCGCGCTGAGCCGTGAATTCCCGGACTGGCGCTGGCAGTTGCCGCCCGGCGGCATGTCGCTCTGGGTCGATCTCGGGCGGCCGGTCGCGTCGGCGCTCGCCCGGGCGGCGCTGCGGCACGGGGTGCGGATCGAGGGTGGTTCACGGTTCGGCGCCGACCCGGGCACCTTCGAGCACCGGCTGCGGTTCCCCTACACGCAGCCGGTCGAGGTCGCCGACGAGGCGGTGCGGCGGATCGCCGCGGCCCTGGACGGCGGGCTCGGCGCGGCGGGCGACGAGCCCGGACGGCCGCACTGGGTCGCCTGACCCGTCAACCGCCGTGCCCGCCGCGTCAGTTGCGCTCGACCGGCGGGCCGCCGAACAGCTCGACCGCGCCCCGCACCTGGGTGAGCGCCGCGGACAGCGCGCTCACCGACCCGATGGCGCCCGCGACCAGCAGCAGCGACCGGCGCAGCCGCGGCACCTCGGGCGCACCGCCGCCCGCCATGGCGTCGAGTGCCGCCAGCTCGTCCTCCGCGATGCCCCGGTCGGGGAACTCGGCCGGGTGCGCCGCCAGTTCCCGCCGGAGCCGGGACACGGCGGTACGCAGCTCGGCCACCCGCGGGTCCTCGTCACTGCCGGTCACAAGCCTCTGCTCCACGCTCCGCAACACAGCTCTCCCCCTCGCACGTCGTCGTGCGCTGTCGTACGTCCCCGCCCGGACGGTGGTCGGGCGCCCAACCGGGGTTTGTGGGCGACTAGTTAACGCCACACCGACTGTCCGGCGCCAGTCCGTTGCGCAGGGCAACTGAAGTCGTGCGCGGCCGGGCGCGCGCCGGGCGCGGACGTGCGGTATGCAGAGGGCATGACGACGACGGAAACGGACGAGGTCGTGGGGCTGCTGCTGGCCGCGGGCGGCGGGCGGCGGCTCGGGGGGCGGCCCAAGGCCCTGCTGTCCCACCGCGGGCGCCCGCTCGTGGAACACGCGGTACGGATGCTGCGCGCGGGGGGATGCGACCGGGTGCACGTGGTACTCGGTGCGGCGGCCGGTGACGTACGGGCGCGGGCGGAGCTCGACGGGTGCGTCCTCGTGGTGAACCCGGAGTGGGCGGACGGCATGGGTTCGTCGCTGCGGGCGGGCCTGGGCTCGCTCGCGGGCTCCGGCGCCGGTGCGGCGCTGGTGCTCCTGGTCGACCAGCCGGGGATCGGCGCGGCGGCGGTCGGCCGCGTACGGCAGGCGTACCGGTCGCCCGGCTCGCTGGTGGCGGCCGCGTACGACGGGGAGCGCGGGCATCCCGTGCTGTTCGGCCGCGACCACTGGGCCGGGATCGCGGCGAGCGCGAGCGGGGACCGCGGGGCGCGCGCCTATCTCAAGGAACACGCGGCGGAGGTGGAGCTCGTGGAGTGCGGTGATGTGGCCGATGCGTACGACATCGACACGGAAGCCGATCTCCAGCACCTTGAGTGAGGTGCGTGGCACTCAGCGCCACGTTCTGTCGATTCAGAGAATCTCGACATCAACAAACGATTGAACTTCCACGATAAGGAAACTAGTATCCACTGATCAGAAGGGCCGGTCCCCCCTCGCGGGGCCAGCAGCCGTATCCAGACGTACCCAGACGCGCCCGGCACCGCGTGCCGCCCGCGTCCGCTCGCTGAAGGAAGTGACAGCTCATGTCCGCACCAGCGCCGTCCTCGCTGGCCATCGTCGACGCCACGCCCCTGCCCCGGCAGGACGAGGTGCTCACCGATGCGGCCCTCGCCTTCGTGGCCGAGCTGCACCGGCTGTTCACGCCCCGGCGTGACGAGCTCCTCACCCGCCGGGCCGAGCGCCGCGCCGAGATCGCCCGCACCTCCACGCTCGACTTCCGCCCCGAGACGGCCGCCGTCCGCGCGGACGACACGTGGAAGGTCGCGCCCGCTCCCGCCGCGCTGAACGACCGCCGCGTCGAGATCACCGGCCCCACCGACCGGAAGATGACGATCAACGCGCTCAACTCGGGCGCCAAGGTCTGGCTCGCCGACTTCGAGGACGCCTCCGCGCCGACGTGGGAGAACGTCATCGGCGGCCAGCTCAACCTGACCGCGGCCTACAACCGCTCCATCGACTTCACCGACGAGCGCACCGGCAAGTCGTACGCGCTCAAGGACGCGGGCGACCTCGCGACCGTCGTGATGCGGCCCCGCGGCTGGCACCTCGACGAGCGCCACCTGGTGGACGAGGCCGGCAAGCCGGTCCCCGGCGCCCTGGTCGACTTCGGCCTCTACTTCTTCCACAACGCCAAGCGGCTCATCGAGCTCGGCAAGGGCCCGTACTTCTACCTCCCGAAGACGGAGTCGTACCTGGAGGCCCGCCTCTGGAACGACGTCTTCGTCTTCGCGCAGGACTACGTCGGCATCCCGCAGGGCACCGTCCGCGCCACCGTCCTCATCGAGACGATCACGGCCGCGTACGAGATGGAGGAGATCCTCTACGAGCTGCGCGACCACGCCTCCGGCCTGAACGCGGGCCGCTGGGACTACCTCTTCTCCATCGTCAAGAACTTCCGTGACGGCGGCCAGAAGTTCGTCCTGCCGGACCGCAACCTGGTCACGATGACGGCCCCCTTCATGCGCGCGTACACCGAGCTGCTCGTCCGCACCTGCCACAAGCGCGGCGCGCACGCCATCGGCGGCATGGCGGCCTTCATCCCGTCCCGCAAGGACGCCGAGGTCAACAAGGTGGCGTTCGCGAAGGTCCGCGACGACAAGGACCGCGAGGCCGGCGACGGCTTCGACGGCTCCTGGGTCGCGCACCCGGACCTCGTCCCGATCGCCATGGAGTCCTTCGACAAGGTCCTGGGCACCAACCCGAACCAGAAGGACCGCCTGCGCGAGGACGTCTCCGTCGCCGCCGGTGACCTGATCGCCATCGACTCGCTCGACGCGAAGCCCACCTACGACGGTCTCGTCAACGCCGTCCAGGTCGGCATCCGCTACATCGAGGCGTGGCTGCGCGGCCTCGGCGCCGTCGCCATCTTCAACCTCATGGAGGACGCCGCCACCGCGGAGATCTCGCGCTCGCAGATCTGGCAGTGGATCAACGCGGGTGTCGTCTTCGAGAACGGCGAGACCGCGACGGCCGAGCTGGCCCGCGAGGTCGCCGCCGAGGAGCTGGCGAGCATCAAGGCCGAGCTGGGCGAGGACGCCTTCGCGGCGGGCAAGTGGCAGCAGGCCCACGACCTGCTGCTCCAGGTGTCCCTGGACGCGGACTACGCGGACTTCCTGACGCTGCCGGCGTACGAACAGCTCCGCTGACCGACCCGTACGAAGGCCCCCGGCACCGCACAGCGCCGGGGGCCTTCGTCTGTTCGTCACCTGCGGGCCGGTGGGGCTTCTCGCGCAGTTCCCCGCGCCCCTGAGATGCGCACTGCGTGCGGCATCTCCCCACCGGGGGAAGGCTGCGCGCCAGCGCACGCCTTCAGGGGCGCGGGGAACTGCGCGACCAGCCCCCACCGAACCCGCAGACACAATCGGTATCTAGGGGCGCGGGGAACTGCGCGAAAAGCCCCGGGGCAGACGCGATCCGACCCCCGGGTCAGCCCAGGTGAACGGACCAGTCCTGCTCCGCTGCCGGCTTGCCGTGGAGGTCCGGCACCCGCTTCAACCACGCCGGCCGCCCCTTCTGCGTCGCGGCAGCCCGCCGCGCATCCGCCGCGGCCAGCTCGTCCCGGGACGGGAAGTCCGTGGGGAGCCAGGCCGCGGAGGACCGGGCGCGGGCCAGGAGGTACGTCACGTACGCGTCCCGCGCCTCGTCCGGCGTGGCGAAGTCCGTGAGCCAGGCGTCCGGCACCAGGGCGAGGACCTCGCGCAGGAGTTCCCCGGTGACCCGGGGCGCCAGCTCCGCGTCGGCCGCGCGCGTGTCGGGGCCGTAGCCGCCGAGCGCGTGGTGCTTGAAGTCGTACGCCTTGTCGGGCGCCGCCCCCTCCCACCGGTGGTGGAAGACGAGCGCCGCACCGTGGTCGATGAGCCAGAGCCGGGGCGGGGCCGTCCCGAAGGTGGGCCAGACCATGAGGTTCGAGCTGTGCACGGTCCGGTCGACGTTGACGGTGAGCGCGTCGAGCCAGACGATCCGGCCCGCTTCGAGCGGGTCGACGGGGAACGTCTCGGCGATCTCGGGCGTGAAGTCGACCGCGCCCGGCAGGAAGTCCATGCCGAGGTTGAGCCCGGCGCTGGCCCGCAGCAGGTCCTGGACCTCCTGGTGCGGTTCGTCGGCGGCGACCGCGGGGTCGAAGTGGGCGAGCACCAGCTCCGGGAAGCGCAGGCCGAGCCGGCGCGCCAGCTCGCCGACGACGATCTCGGCGACGAGTGCCTTCACGCCCTGCGCGGAGCCGGTGAACTTCAGGACGTACGTGCCGAGGTCGTCCGCCTCCACCACACCGGGGACCGAGCCTCCGGTGTGCAGCGGGTTCAGGTATCGGACGGCAGTCACTTCGCGCAGCACGCCTGCCACTCTAATCGGCCGCGTCCGCTCGACACCGGCGTGTCCGCCGCCGCTGCCTGGGAGGATCGCGCGCGGTGCGGATCAGGGGCGACGGAGCGGGGAGTCGGGCATGGGCAGGGAAACGGGCGCGTCGGTCGCCGTGGTGGGCGGCAGCATCGCGGGGTGCGCCGCGGCGCTCGCCGTGCGGCGCGGCGGCATCGGCTCCATCACGCTCTTCGAGCGTGCCGAGGGGCCGCTCGGCGAGCGCGGTGTCGGGGTGGCGCTGCACAACGACCGGTACGCGGAGCTGGCCGCCTCCGGGTACGTCGACGCGGGGATGCCGTGGGTGCAGATGGCGACGCGCCGCTGGTACGTGCGCGACGGCCGCGACGGCGGGCCGCTGGGCCGGCGGATCTGGAGCGCGCCGTTCCCGTTCCGGACGTACAACTGGGGTCCGTTGTGGCGGGAGTTGCGGCGACGGGTGCCGTCGGACGTGGACTTCCGGTCCGGTGCGCCGGTCCGGGAGGTGACGGCGGCGCCGGACGGGGCCGGGGCCCTGGTGCGGGTCGGGGACCGGACGCCCGAGCGGTTCGACCTGGTGGTGGGCGCGGACGGCTACCGGTCCGTGGTGCGGGCCGCGGCCTGCGGGGCCACGAGTCCGGTGTACGCCGGGTACGCGGCGTGGCGCGGCGCGTTCCCCGTCGAGCGCCTCGGCGATCCGGGGCGGTGGCCCGAGGACGAGTGCGCGTACGTCGTCTTTCCCGGCGGCCATCTGGTCGTGTACCGCATCCCGGACCCGGAGACCGGCGGCCACCGCGCCAACTGGGTCCTCTACACGACACCGCCGCCGGGCCACGACGCGGCGCTCACCTCGCCGACGAGCCTGCCGCCGGGCACGGCGTCGGACGCGCTGCGAGCCCATCTCTCCCATGTGGCGGCGGAGTTGCTGCCGCCGTACTGGGGTGATCTGGTCCGCCTCACGACGCCGGACGAACTGATCCTGCAGCCGTTGTACGACTTCACGGCCGACCGGTACACGGCACCGGGGATGCTGCTGATCGGTGACGCGGCGACCGTGGCCCGGCCGCACACCGGCGCGGGCTCGGTGAAGGCGCTCCAGGACGCGACGGCCCTGGAGGCCGCCCTGACCACGGCCCCCGACCTCCCCGCGGCCCTCACCGCCTACGACGCGGACCGCGCCCCCACCGGCCGCACCATGGTCGACCTGGGCCGCCGCCTCGGCCGGGCGATGGTGGAGTCCACCCCGGACTGGCGGTCCCTGGACTCCGCGGGCCTGGCGGCGTGGTGGCAGGGGATGGACGGGGCGAAGGCTTTCGGCGGGCGGGAGTTGGGGCGCGGCGCGCGGGCGACGGGCTGAGGCAGGGGCCGGCCCCGGCCTCGTTTTGGCATCGCCCCCGCATGATCCATAGGATCCGCCGATGATCACTAGACAACGGCTGGCGGCGGGCGCGTGTGCCCTGTTCGCGGCCCTGGCCCTGGGCGGGCTCGCGCCTGCCGGGGCGTACGCGGACGAGCCGGACAAGCCCGCTCCCAAGGTCGAGCTCGTGCTGGACGTCAGCGGTTCCATGCGGGCCCGCGACATCGACGGCGACTCGCGGATGGCCGCGGCGAAGCAGGCGTTCAACGAGGTGCTCGACGCGACGCCGGAGGAGGTCGAGCTCGGGATACGCACGCTGGGCGCGAACTACCGCGGCGACGACCGCAAGACGGGCTGCAAGGACACCGAGCAGCTCTACCCCGTCGGCCCGCTGGACCGCACGGACGCGAAGACCGCCGTCGCGACGCTGCAGCCCACCGGCTGGACGCCGATCGGCCCCGCGCTGCTGAAGGCGGCCGACGACCTCGGCTCCGGTGACGGGACGAAGCGCCTCGTCCTCATCAGCGACGGCGAGGACACCTGCCAGCCGCTCGACCCGTGCGAGGTGGCCCGCGAGATCGCCGCGAAGGGCATCGGGCTCACCATCGACACGCTCGGCCTGGTGGCCGACGCCAAGACGCGGCAGCAGCTGTCCTGCATCGCCGACGCCACCGGCGGCACCTACACCTCGGTCCGCCACAAGGACGAACTCACCGACCGTGTGGGCCAGTTGGTGGACCGGGCCGCCGATCCCGTGGTCACTCCGGTCGCCGTCGACGGTACGGCGCAGTGCGCCGACGCGCCGGAGCTGAAGCCCGGTCTGTACACCGACCGGGAGAAGTTCGGCGAGCACCGCTTCTACCGGGTGGCCGTCGAGCCCGGCAAGGAGCTGCGGGCGTCGGTGAGCGTCGCGGCCGACCGCGCCGTGAACCGGGACTACGGGGTGCTGCTGCGCGCGGTCACCACGCACGGCCGGGAGATCGTCCGCGGCCAGGAGGCCGGCGACGGACGCACGGACGTCATCTCGACCGGGCTGCGCTATCCGAAGGCGGAGGCGGACGACGAGGACGAGGCCGGTGCCGCGGCCGAGACGGTCTGCCTCCAGGTGTCCCACTCCTACTCCGCGCCCGCGTCGGTGAAGACCACGCCGGGCCTGCCCGTCGAGCTGACCGTCGATGTGGTGGACGGTCCCGACGAGGCGTCGGACGTGGCGGCCTTCGGGCTCGGCCGCGGCTGGTGGTTCCTGGCCGCGCTGGTCGTCGCCGGCTTCGTCGCGGGTGTCGTGTGGGGCTGGATCTCGCGTTGGCGTATCGCTGTCTGGAGGACCAACTGATGCGTAGCAGACGGTATTTCGCGGGTGCGCTGCTGGCCCTGACGGCCCTGGCGGCGTTCGCCGGACCGGCCGCCGCGGCGGACTCCGACGACGACGCGAAGAAGGCGCCGGCCGAGGCGGGCACGTCGTTCCGTACGGCCGCGCAGTTCGAGCAGGGCCAGAAGGCGACGGCGAGCGCGTCCACGGGTGACTACCTGTACTGGTCGTTCCCGGCGGACGCCGGTCAGCGCCCGACCGTGAAGGCATCGGTCGAACTGCCCGACGCGCAGGCCCGGCACGGTGCGCAGACCTGGCGGATCGACGTGTACGACGGGCTGCGCCGCCGCCAGTCGTGCAGGTACGGGACGCAGGCGCGCACGGTGGCGGCGGACGCCGCCCGGGTGGACCTGGCCTGCACGCTGCGGACCGTCCGCGCGTGGTCGGAGCCGTGGGCGAACGACCCGCTGCCCGGCACGTACTTCGTGCGGCTGACGGTGACCGGGCTCGCGGACGCCGATCTGGGTCTGCCGGTGACGGCGTCGGCCGAGGCCACCTCGCGGGACATCGGCGGCGCGGCCGCGGTCGACGGCACGCTGTCCGCTCCGCTGGTGCCGGGCACCGTCACCGCGTCCGACGACCAGGACTGGTCGTCCGGCTGGTGGACGAGCCGGTGGCTGTGGACGGGCGCCGGTGCGGTGCTCGCCGCGCTGGCCGGGATCGGGGGGTACGCCCTGACGCGGGGCTCGGGCCGTCCGGCCGGAGTCTGACGCCGGAAAGTCTGACGGCTGAACGCACGCGGGGTCCGGGGCAGCGCCCCGGGCCCCGCTCCCCGACTCCTCAGTCGACGGCGTGGCTCGATCCACCCAGCGCCTTCGCCAGCGCCCCCTCGCCCGTCACCGCGATCCGGCCGCCCCGCACCGCTTCCACCAGTCCGGCCGCCCCCCGCGCCACCTCGTCGCACACGGCCGCGCCGATGACCAGCCGGGCGTCCGCGGTGCCCGCCTCGTACGGCCCGTCGCCGTACACCGGGTCGCCGCCCACCCGCACGTGGAACTCCCCCTCGTCCACGCGGACCTCGACCACGCCCGGCTCGCCGAGCGCCTCCAGTTGCCGCAGCAGCGGCAGGGCCAGCCAGTGCGCCCGCACCGCGTCCGTCGGCCGCCGCTCGGCCAGCTCCGCCGCGCCCCATTCGCCCAGCGCGTGCAGCACGGGCAGCAACTGGCGCCCCCGCTGCGTGAGTTCGTACACGTACACCGAGGCCGGCGCGGTGAGCCGCCGCCGGGTGGCGAGTCCGTCCCGCTCCATGTCCTTCAGACGCGTGGCCAGCATGTCCGTACTGACGCCGGGGAGGTCGGCGTGCAGGTCGGTGTAGCGGCGCGGCCCGGCGAGGAGTTCGCGCACGATCAGGAGCGTCCAGCGGTCCCCGACGGCGTCGAGGGCGCGGGCGGCGGCGCAGTACTGGTCGTAGCTTCGGCGTGGCATGACGCGCAGTCTATGCATCTTGTTGGACTTTCCAAGCTCCCACTTGGTAAAACCAAGTACCCCAGCTAGGAGGCACGCACATGGAGTTCCGGCAGTCGAGCAAGCTGAGCGAGGTCTGCTACGAGATCCGCGGCCCGGTGATCGAGCATGCCAACGCGCTGGAGGAGGCCGGCCACAGCGTGCTGCGGCTGAACACCGGCAACCCTGCGCTGTTCGGCTTCGAGGCGCCCGAGGAGATCGTCCAGGACATGATCCGGATGCTCCCGCAGGCGCACGGCTACACGGACTCGCGCGGCATCCTGTCCGCCCGGCGCGCCGTCGCCCAGCGCTACCAGGGGCTCGGCCTGGACGTCGGCGTCGACGACGTGTTCCTCGGCAACGGCGTGTCCGAGCTGGTCTCGATGGCCGTGCAGGCGCTCCTGGAGGACGGGGACGAAGTCCTCATCCCCGCCCCGGACTTCCCTCTGTGGACCGCGGTCACCACGCTCTCCGGCGGCAAGGCCGTGCACTACGTCTGCGACGAACAGGCCGACTGGTACCCGGACCTGGACGACATGGCCGCGAAGATCACCGACCGGACCAGGGCCGTCGTCCTCATCAACCCGAACAACCCCACCGGCGCCGTCTACCCGAAGGAGATCGTCGAGGGCGTCCTCGACCTCGCCCGGCGGCACGGCCTGATGGTGTTCGCCGACGAGATCTACGACCAGATCCTGTACGACGACGCCGTGCACCACAGCGCCGCCGCCCTCGCCCCCGACCTCGTCGTGCTCACCTTCTCCGGCCTGTCCAAGACGTACCGCGTCGCCGGGTTCCGGTCCGGCTGGCTGGTCGTCACCGGGCCGCAGCAGCACGCCAAGAGCTATCTGGAGGGGCTGACGATGCTCGCCTCCATGCGGCTGTGCCCGAACGCGCCCGCCCAGTACGCCATCCAGGCCGCACTCGGCGGCCGCCAGTCGATCCGTGAACTGACCGCGCCCGGCGGCCGGTTGCACGAGCAGCGCGACAAGGCGTGGGAGAAGCTGAACGAGATCCCCGGCGTCAGCTGCGTCAAACCCAAGGGCGCCCTCTACGCCTTCCCCCGCCTCGACCCGAAGGTGCACAAGATCGTCGACGACGAGAAGTTCGTCCTCGACCTGCTGCTGCGCGAGAAGATCCAGGTCGTCCAGGGCACCGGCTTCAACTGGCCGCGCCCCGACCACTTCCGCATCCTCACCCTCCCGTACGCTGACGACCTCGACGCCGCGATCAGCCGGATCGGCCGCTTCCTGAGCGGCTACCGCCAATGACGCTGCCGGCCTGAAGACGGGAGCACCCGTGCCGTCCTGCACCACCTGCTCGTACCCGAGCCACACCCAGTTCGCCTCGCCCGAGCTGGTCGGGCCCATCGTGTCCGGGGAGTTCGACCGGGCGCAGGACCCGGCGTGGCGGGAGTCGGGGGCGACGACGGTGGCGGACTACGCGCGCTGGTGCGGCCATCTGTGCGGGGCGACCTGCCTGCGGATGGCACTCGGCGCCGAGGCGCCCTCGCTCTTCGAACTCCGCGACGGGGCCCTGAAGTTCGGCGCGTACACGGTCGACGCGGCGGGCGAGATCCACGGCATGGTGTACGCCCCGGCGGTGGAGTACGTACGGGACGTGCACGGCCTGGACGCCCGGGTGCACCGCGAGCTGAGCGTGGCCGGGATCGGGGAACAGCTCGACGCGGGGCGTCTCGTCGTCGCCTCCGTCCACTACGCGATCCGCCGCCCGCACGAACCGGCGCCCGGCCGGGGCGGCCATCTGGTCCTGGTCACCGGCCGCACGGCCGACGGCACCGGCTTCCACTTCCACAACCCGTCGGGCACGGACGCCGCGACGCGCACGGCCGAGCTGCCCGCCGCCCGGTTCGCGGACTACTTCGCGGGCCGCGGCATGTCGCTGCCCGGCCGGGGCTAGCCCGTGGACGCCGCCCTGATAGCCGTGCTCGGCACGCTCCTCGGCTCGGTCGTCACGCACTACTTCCAGGGCCGTGCGACGGTGCGCAGCGCCGAACTGGCCCGCGCCGAACAGCTCCGCCAGGAACGCATCTCCAGTTACAGCGCGTTCGCCGGTGCGCTCTTCGACTTCCGCCGCAGCCAGAACGACCGTTGGTTCCGCTCCCACGAGAACCCGGGCGGCCGGGAGGCGGAGACCGCGCGCTTCGCCTCGTACGAGGCGCGGATCGCGGCCCGCCAGGCACTGGTCCGGGTCCAGCTGGTCTGCGACGACCCGCGGCTGCGCCAACTCGCCGAGCAGGCCTTCGAGTTGACGAACTGCATGCACGAGGCGACGGACGAGACGGACCGCGACCGCCGCTCGCAGCGCAGCAAGGAGGCACTGAGCCGTTTCGTGGAGACAGCGGCGCCGAGCGTGCGCTAGCGCACTTCGGTACGAGCGCCAGGGCCTCTCGGTACGGGTACGGGTACGGGCGGCTGGTCGTGCGTACCCGCGGGCGGCGGCGGGCATTTTCCCGGTATGACCGACAGGCCGTTGCTGCTGCTCGACGTCGACGGGCCGCTGAACCCCTACGCGGCGCGCTTCCCCCGGCTGCACGGCTACCACGCGCACCGGCTCAGCCCCAGCACCTGGCTGGCCCGTCAGGAACCGGGCTCGCGCAGCCGGCGGCGCGGGCTTCGGGTCGTGCTGCACCCGGGACACGGGGCGCTGCTGCGGGCGCTGCCGTACGAACTCGCCTGGGCCACCACGTGGATGCACGAGGCGAACGAGATGATCGGCCCCGCGATCGGCCTGGCCGGGGAGCTGCCGGTCATCGAGTGGCCCGAGCTGTTCGCCCACGACCCGGACGGGCTGTACTGGAAGACCCGGACGCTCGTGGAGTGGGCGGCCGGGCGGCCGTTCGCCTGGGTCGACGACATGGTGACCGAGCGGGACGTGGCGTACGTGCGAGCCCACCACGACGCGCCGGCGCTGCTGCTCACGATCCATCCGCGGCGGGGACTGCGCGCGGACGACTTCGCCCGGCTGCGGGAGTGGGCCGTGCGGACGGGCGCCTGATGAGGCGCCGGGCGGGTCAGCCGCCCAGCAGTCCGTCGAGGGCCCGCACCGGGTCGGCGTCCGGCTCGCCGCGCGGCCACCAGTCCTCCCGGCCCGGGTCCGACTCGTACCCGTACCACAACCCGTCGCGGCCCAGGCGGAGTTGGAGGGACGGGGTGGACAGATGGTTGCGGCGGGGGCGGAACTCGGGGTGGCCGGTGGCGAGGAGGGCCGGGCGGGCCCGGTCGAAGGGGCCGGCCGGCGGGTCCCACTCCTCCTCCAGGACCCCGAGGCCGTCGATGCCGCCCTGCCGCCAGGCGGCGACCGCGCGGGCGAGGTCGGCGGGGGTGCGGCCGGTGCCGCGGGCCAGCGACGCGTACAGCGCGCGCGTCGCCGCCGTCAGCCCCGAGCCGGGGTGGGCGGCGGCCAGCCGGACGGCGTCCTGCCACGCCGTGAGGCTCGCGATCGGGTCCGTGCCGGTGGTGAGGAGCGCATGGGCGCGGCCCGCCGCCTCGGTGGCCAGCAGGTCGAGCGCGAGCGGGTCGGGGGCGCCCGGCGCCTGCGGGTAGGACGGGGGCCGCTCGGGGAGGGCGGGGGCCGGGAACTCCGGTGGCAGCGGCGGCCGTTGCACGTCGGAGGTGAGCGTCTCGTGGGCGGGCACCGAGTCGAGCGCGGGCGCGGCCGCCTCGGACTGCTCCGCCGCGGCGTGCGTCGCGTTGCGCCGGGTGAGGTCGGCGAGGAGCTCCTGCTCGCCCCGGCCGCGCAGCAGGAACAGGACGAACGGGTCCTCGTCGACGAGCCGCGCCGTCTGGTAGCAGAGCGCCGCCGCGTGCTTGCAGGGGTGCGCGCGGTCCGGGCAGGTGCACTCGGGCACCACGTCGTCGACGGCGGGCAGCAGGTCGACGGCGGCGGCCAGCGCGTGCGGCACGTCCTTGTCGAGCAGGGACGCCATGTGGTCGGGGCGGGCCGCGGCCGTGTCCAGGAAACGCTCCCACGCCTCCTCCGACAGGGTGCGCAGGCGCAGCTCGGCCCGGTACGGGCGGGGGCGCGAGCCGTGCACGTAGGCGACGACGCGGCCGGGGGTCACCGTGATCGCGTCGACGTGGCCGCGGTCCGCGTAGGACCGGCCGCGCGCGAGGCGGGCCGGGTCGAGGGCGGTGTCCTCCAGGGCGTCCACCCAGGCGGTGCCCCACCAGGTCAGGGCGGCGCCGGCGGACTCCGCGCGCGGCGGCAGCGGCGGGAACGTGCGGCGCAGGTCCGTGTGGCGGGCCTGCGCCTGCTCCCCCGCGCCGGCCCGGCTCGGGACGTGCGGCCTTCGCGTCGGGCTCATCGGATGGCCTCCCGGCGCAGCGACACCAGGTCGGACAGCTCCCGGTCGGTCAGCTCGGTCAGCGCCGCCTCGCCGGAGCCGAGCACCGCGTCGGCCAACGCCCGCTTGGACGCGAGCAGTTCGGCGATCCGGTCCTCCACGGTGCCCTCGGTGATGAGCCGGTGCACCTGGACCGGCTGGGTCTGGCCGATGCGGTAGGCACGGTCGGTGGCCTGCTCCTCGACCGCCGGGTTCCACCAGCGGTCGAAGTGGACGACGTGGCCCGCGCGCGTGAGGTTCAGTCCGGTGCCCGCCGCCTTCAGCGACAGCAGGAAGACGGGGACCTCGCCGGACTGGAAGCGGTCCACCATCCGCTCGCGCTCGGCGACCGGGGTGCCGCCGTGCAGCAGCTGGCTGGGGATGGCGCGGGTCGCCAGGTGGGTGGCGAGGAGCCGGGCCATGGACACGTACTGGGTGAAGACGAGCACGGAGCCGCCGGAGCCGTCCTCGGCGACGATGGTGTCCAACAGCTCGTCGAGCAGCGCGAGTTTGCCGGAGCGGCCCGCCAGGCGCGGGCGGCCCGACTCGGCCTCCTTCAGGTACTGCGCGGGGTGGTTGCACACCTGCTTGAGGGAGGTGAGCAGCTTCATGATGAGGCCGCGGCGGCCGATGCCCTCGGCCGCCTCGATCTGTGCCATCGACTCGCGCACCACGGCCTCGTACAGCGACGCCTGCTCCCGTGTGAGGGGGGCCGGGTGGTCGGACTCGGTCTTGGGCGGCAGCTCGGGCACGATGCCCGGGTCGGACTTCTTGCGGCGCAGAATGAAGGGGCGGACGAGCCGGGAGAGGCGCTCGATCGCCTCGGGGTTCACCCCGCCGTGGCCCTGCAGCGGGACCTCGCCCTCGACGGCGCGCGCGTGCCGGGCGCGGAACGCCTTGAGCGGTCCGAGGAGTCCGGGGGTCGTCCAGTCGAGCAGGGCCCACAGCTCCGACAGGTTGTTCTCCACGGGGGTGCCGGTGAGGGCCACGCGCGCGGGGGCGTCGATCATGCGCAGGGCCTTCGCCGTCGCCGAGTTCGGGTTCTTCACGTGCTGCGCCTCGTCGGCGACGACCATGCCCCAGGTGTGTCCGGCGAGCTCGGCGGCGCGGGTGCGCAGCGTGCCGTACGTGGTGAGGACGAAGCCGCCGCCGAGGCCCTCCAGGGTGCGGTCGGCGCCGTGGAAGCGGCGCACGGGGACGCCGGGCGCGAACCGCTCGATCTCCCGCTGCCAGTTCCCGAGGAGCGAGGCGGGGCAGACGACGAGGGTGGGCTGCGGCCGGTCGCGGCGCAGGTGCAGGGCGATGAGCGTGACGGTCTTGCCGAGGCCCATGTCGTCGGCGAGGCAGCCGCCGAGGCCGAGCGAGGTCATCAGGTCGAGCCAGGCCAGACCGCGCAGTTGGTAGTCGCGCAGGGTCGCGCGCAGGGCGGCGGGCGGCTCGACGGTGTCGAGGCCCCGGGTGAGCCGGTCGCGCACCTCGGCGAGGCGCCCGGTCGGCACGGCGGCGACCCGCTCGCCGTCCACCTCGGCCTCCCCGGTGAGCGCCACGGCCAGCGCGTCGACGGGCTCCAGCAGGCCGAGCTCCCGCTTGCGCGCCTTGCGGACGAGGTCGGGGTCGACGACGACCCACTGGTCGCGGAGCCGGACGACGGCGCGGTGCGACTCGGCGAGCTCGTCCATCTCGCGCTCGGTCAGCGGGTCCCCGTCGAGCGCCAGCTGCCAGTTGAACCTGAGCAGTTCGTCGCTGTCGAAGAACGTCGTCCCGTCCGTCGCCGAGCCGGGCGCCGTCCGGGCGCGGACGACGGCGGTCGCGGTGAGCGAGCGGGCCAGCTCGCGCGGCCAGTGCACGGTGACGCCGGCCTGCGCGAGGCGGGCCGTGCCCGGGCCGAGCAGATCGATCAGCTCGCTCTCGGCGAGGGCCAGCACGTCCGGCACGTCCTGCTCCAGGAGGCGGGCGAGCGGGGGCCAGGCGGCCGCGGCGCGGCGCACCGCGAGGATCGCGTCGATGCGGGTGCGGGGGCCGAAGTGGTCGCCGGCCTCCCCGGCCCACAGGCGGGCGGCGTCCACCACGCGCGTGGGGTCGGCGAGGCTGTGCACCTGGACGACGGCGGCGCCGGCCCGGCGGGCGCCGGGGTCGTCCGCCGCGTCGGTCTCCTCCGCTCCGTCGAACAGGGCGTGCTGCGCCAGGTCGAGGCGGAGCGACACCTTCACGCCCGCGTCGAGTCCGGCCGCCGCCTCGACGGCCCAGGGGCGGGCCTGCGGAATGTGCTGGGCCGCGGCGGCGGCGAACGGGGCGCCCGCCGCGTGGGCCGCGGCGGGGGTGCGCGGCAGTGCGTCGGCGACGGCGTCCAGG
>NZ_JASERH010000114.1:0-54500 GCF_030766975.1 Streptomyces sp. KL116D
GCGTCGGGACCGGGGACGTACGCCATGGGAGGCGCGGCGCCCTGCCCGCCCGGGGTGAAGACGCCGCCCCGCTCGATGCGGTCGAGGCGGGCCATGACGGAACGTGCGTCGTCGTACGCCGCGGGCAGCAGCACGCGCGCGCAGATCAGCTCCAGCTGGAGGCGCGGCGAATTGGCACCGCGCATCTCCGTCAGGCCCTCGTTCACGAGGTCGGCGGCGCGGCTGAGCTCGGCGGCGCCGAACGTGCTCGCCTGCGCCAGCATCCGCTCCACGACGTCGGCCGGGGCGTCGATCAGCCCCTTCTCCGCCGCGTCCGGGACCGCGGCCAGGATCACCAGGTCACGGAGCCGCTCCAGGAGGTCGGTGACGAACCTGCGCGGGTCGTTGCCCCCCTCGATGATGCGGTCCACGACCTCGAAGGCGGCGGCGCCGTCACCGGTGGCGAAGGCCTCGACGACCGAGTCGAGCAGCGCGGCGTCCGTGTACCCGAGCAGGCCCGTCGCCATGGCGTACGTCACACCGTCCTCGGCGGCGCCGGCGAGCAGCTGGTCCATGACCGACATCGAGTCACGGACCGAACCCGCGCCCGCGCGCACGACGAGCGGCAGCACGCCGTCCTCGACGGGGATGTCCTCCTTGCCGCACACCTCGCCCAGGTAGTCCCGCAGGGTGCCCGGGGGGACCAGCCGGAACGGGTAGTGGTGCGTGCGCGACCGGATCGTCCCGATGACCTTCTCGGGCTCGGTGGTCGCGAAGATGAACTTGAGGTGCTCCGGCGGCTCCTCGACGACCTTCAGCAGTGCGTTGAAACCCGCCGACGTGACCATGTGGGCCTCGTCGATGATGTAGATCTTGTACCGGCTGCTCGCCGGGCCGAAGAATGCCTTCTCGCGCAGGTCACGGGCGTCGTCCACACCACCGTGCGATGCCGCGTCGATCTCGATGACGTCGATCGAGCCCGGTCCGTTCCGCGCGAGGTCCTGGCAGGACTGGCACTCGCCGCAGGGCGTCGGAGTGGGACCCTGCTCACAGTTCAGGCAGCGGGCCAGGATGCGCGCGCTGGTCGTCTTGCCGCAGCCGCGCGGACCACTGAACAGGTACGCGTGATTGACCCGGTTGTTCCGCAGCGCCTGCTGCAGCGGGTCGGTTACATGCTCCTGCCCGATGACCTCGGCGAACGACTCCGGGCGATAACGGCGGTACAGCGCGAGAGACGACACGCATACGAGGTTATAGGCGCCCACTGACAACCACGGCCGCCCCGGACGGCGAACCCGCTCCGGAAACGCAAGCGCCCCCCACGCACCCGCCAGAGCCGACCTACCCTTGCTGCCTTCCGGCCCTGGGGGAGTTCAGTCAGATAGCGCCACGTGAGGGGCTGCGCCAAGAGTACATGCTCCGGGTGGGTGGGAACGAGTTCGCGAGCACTCCTCAACGTCTTGTATTGTTTGCCGCGGAGGATTCGCCTAGAGGCCTAGGGCGCACGCTTGGAAAGCGTGTTGGGGGCAACCCCTCACGAGTTCGAATCTCGTATCCTCCGCCTCCGCCCGTCAGGGCGATCGAAGGGCCCCGCTGCTTGCAGCGGGGCCCTTCGGCGTTGTCGGGCGGGGCCGGTCGGTGCCGGGCGGTGTCGGGGGCGGTTCAGAACGGCCAGTAGAGCGGCGTCACGAGGACCGTCACGATCAGGGTCCAGATCAGTACGACGGTGCCCAGGCGCCAGAAGTCGCCGAAGCGGTAGCCGCCGGGGCCGTAGACCATCAGGCTCACCCCGTTCGCGAACGGGGTGAGGAACGAGGCGCTCGCGCCCATCGCCACGCCGAGCAGCATGGGGAGCGGGGAGACGCCGAGGTCGTTGGCCGTGGCCAGGCCGATCGGCATCATCACCAGCGCGGTCGAGGTGTTGGAGATGAACTGGGTGATCAGCACCGAGACCAGGAAGAGCGCGGTGAGGACGACGCGGGGTCCTGCGTCGCCGAGTGCGCTGACGACGTGGTCGCCGATCATCTGGGCCGCGCCGCTCTTCGTCATGGCGGTCGCGGGCGCGATCATCGCCCCGATCAGGATGCAGGTGTTCCAGTCGATGCCGCGGTAGAGCTGGGGCAGCCGCACCACCCGGCAGACGACCATCAGGCAGGCGCAGACGAGGGCGGCGATCGGCGCGGGGACGAGGTCGAAGGCGAGCAGGACGACGAGGAGGCCCATGATGGCGATGGCCGGGCCCGCGCCCCTGCCGAGCGGCACGGCCTGCGTCTTGACCTGGTGGGGCGGGTCGACGACCAGTACCTGGGGGTTCGACAGGTAGCGGTCGAGGGCGGGCCAGGTGCCCTGGAGCAGGAGGTGGTCGCCCGCCCGCAGCGTCAGTCCGGCCCGGCGGAGTTCGGCGCCGCCGCGCTGCACCGCGAGGATCATCAGGTCCTCGTCCGCCGTGGTCATCCCGGTGAAGACGCGTCGGCCGATCATCTCGGACCGCTGGGGGACGACGACCTCGGCGAGGCCCGACTCGCGGCTGAAGAGCAGGTCGGCGAGGGCCGCGTGGCCGTCGCCCGGCACGAGCTCCAACTGCCGCTCGGACGCGAGCTGTTCGGCTTCCGTCGTGTCGCCCCTGACCAGCAGCACGTCGCCGGCCGACAGCTGGTCGCGGGCGAGACGCTGGGCCTTGCCGCCGTCGAGGACGGCCACCGTGCGCAGGCCGGGGTGGCCGGAGAGGTCGAGCGCGTTCCACGGCGTGCCGACGAGCGGGGAACCGGCCGTCACCCGCAGCCGGTGCAGGTCCTCCTCCAGGCCGTACTGGTCGACCAGGGTGTGGGCGTGGCCGCTGAAGTCGGCGGGGATCGACTGGCCGCGCCGCTCGGGCAGCAGCCGCTTGCCGAGGAACACGACGATGAGGATCGAGCCGATCAGCTGCGGGATGCCCAGGATCGACCAGGCGAAGAAGCCGATGTGGCCGACGCCCGCGTTGTCGGCCTCGGTGGCGGCGATGACGTTGACCGGCGAGCCCAGCAGCGTCAGCTTCGCGCCCTTCAGGCAGGCGATGGCGAGCGGGATCATCAGATGGGACGGTGCGATGCCGGTGCGGACCGCGATGACGACCGTGACCGGCAGCATCGCGGCGACCGCGCCGTTCATGCCGATCAGTCCGCTGAAGACGGCGGCGACGACCATGAGCGCCACCATGAGCACGGTCTCGCTGCGGCCGCTCAGCCGCATCAGCAACTGCCCGGCCCAGGCCCCGACGCCCGCCGTCTCCAGGCCCACCGCGATGGCGAGCAGCGCGGCGATGAGGACGACCACCGGGTCGCCGAACCCGGTGACCGCCTCCGGCATGGTGAGCACGCCGGTGAAGAACAGCGTCAGGGAGGCGCCGATCGCGACGACGGCCGCGGGCACGACGTTCCAGATGAAGAGCACCATCGCCAGGCCGATGACCGACAGCGTGATCCAGATGTCTGACACAGGTATTCCTCGGGTCCCCCGTGGGCGGCGTGGACGGACAGGTCAGAAGCCGAGCGCGGCGCCGTCGCCGCGCGGGTCGGCGCCGCCTTCGTAGAAGCCCTGTTCGCTGTCGACGCGGATCGCCTGGGCGTGGCCCATGTTGTCGTTCCAGTCGGTGACCGGCTGGACCGGCTGGCCGCGGCGCTTGAGGTCGCGGACGATCTCGTCGCTGATCCGGCCCTCCAGCGAGAGGTTGCGCGACGGGGTGCCCCAGGTGCGGCCCATCAGCCAGCGCGGGGCCTCGATCGCCTGCTGGACGTCGTAGCCGAAGTCGAGCATCCGGGTCACCAGCGCCACCTGCGACTGCGGCTGGCCCTCGCCGCCCATGGAGCCGAAGGCGAGGTGCGGCCTGCCGTCCTTGAGGAGCAGGGCGGGGACGAGGGTGTGGAAGGTGCGCTTGCCGGGCGCCAGGCAGTTGGGGTGGTTCTCGTCGAGGGAGAAGAACGCGCCGCGGTTCTGCGGGACGATCCCGGTGTCGCCGCCCACGACCGCGCTGCCGAAGTCGTGGTAGATCGACTGGATCAGCGAGACGACCATGCCGTCGGAGTCGGCCGCGTTGAAGTAGCAGGTGTCGCCCGCCGGTACGCGCCGCTCGTGCGGATGGGCGTAGGGGATGCCGGGCGGGACGGAGTTCATGTCGGCCGCGCGCTCCGGGTCGATCAGCCGGCGGCGTTCGTCCGCGTACTCCTTGCTGATCATCCGGTCGACGGGGATGTCCACGAAGCGGGGGTCGGTCAGCCACTCGTCGCGGTCGGCGAAGGCGATCTTCACGGCCTCGACGATGTGGTGGTAGTAGTCGGCCGTGCCCTCGCCGAGGGCCGTGATGTCGAAGCCCTCGACCAGGTTGAAGATCTGGAGGGCGGTGAACCCCTGGGTGGCGGGCGGGAGTTCGTAGATGTCGTGGCCGCGGTACGACGACGAGATCGGGTCGGCCCATTCGGCGTGGAAGCCCGCGAAGTCGTCGGGGGTGAGGGGGGAGCCCTGGGGCTGGAGGGCCGCGCAGAGGCGCTCGGCGGTGCGGCCCTCGTAGAAGCCGTCGCGGGGGCCGTGCGTGGCCAGGCGCTCGAAGGAGTCGGCCAGGCCCGCCTGGACCAGGCGCTGTCCTTCGCGCAGGACCCGGCCGCCCGGCAGGTAGACGGCGGCGGTGTCGGGCCGGGCCTTCAGGATCGGTTCGTCCTGGACCAGCCAGTCGGCGAGCGAACGGCTCACCGGCATGCCGTCGCGGGCGTGCCCGACGGCGGCCCGGAAGAGCGAGTCCCACGGGAGTTTCCCGAACCGCTCGTGGGCCAGGCGCCAGCCGTCGACCGCGCCGGGGATCGTGAGCGCGGCCTGGGCCCCGCGGGCGGGGATCTCGCCGTCGTCGCCGCTCAGGGCGCGGTAGCGGTCGAGCGTCGCGCCGGCGGCGGCCGGGCCGCTCGCGTCGATCGCGTGCACCCGGCCGTCGGGTTCGCCGATCAGCCAGAAGCCGTCGCCGCCGAGCCCGGCCATGTGCGGGTAGACCACGCACAGGACCGCGTTGGCGGCGACGGCCGCGTCGACCGCGCTGCCGCCGCGCTGCAGGGCGTCGAGCCCGGCGGCGCTGGCGAGGTGGTGGGGCGTGGCGACGACGCCGTTCGCCGCGTACGTCGGGGGGCGGCCCGTGCGGGGGCCGTCGGGGTGACTCATCAGCGCCTCCTGGGGCGGGCTGCCGGGACTCCGGGGAGGGCTACGACGTGCGCTCGTCGTACTCCATGCCCATGTCGGTCGGCTTGTCGGTGGAGTGGTCCATGTAGCGGGTCCAGACCGGCAGCAGGCCGCCGAGGACGAAGGCCGCCAGTCCGATCCACCACACGGCCCGGTGGTCGTCGGTCGCGCCGGTGCTGATCACGGGAAAGGCGATGAGGAGGAGCACCAGGGAGACCGTCTCGGCCTTGAGCTTCTTGTCCATGACTGCCCTCTCAACTCACCGCTACGAGAACGATCGTGGCGATGCCGGTGAGCACCGCGACGACGACCGTCCAGCCGATCGTCAGGCGCAGCACGGCGCCTTCCTTGCCCTTGATTCCGGCGATGCTGGTGCCCAGCACGATGTTCGCCGGAGCGATGGCGTTGCCGTACGCGCTGCCCGCGGCCTGGGCCGCGACGATCGACTCGGCGCTGATGCCGTGCAGGTGCGCGACGTCGCTCTGCACACCGGCGAAGAGCACGTTGGACGCGGTGCTGCTGGACGTCATGAAGGCACCGAGCGCACCGATCACGGAGGCGATGCCGGCGTAGACGTACGGCGGTGACACGTCGGCGATGCCGTGGGCGATCGTCAGGGTCTGGCCGCTGTGGTCGAGGATGCGGCTGGTCACCAGGAACGCGATCACCGGCACCGAGGCGGGCACGGCGTCGATCAGCAGCGACGAGGAGATCCGCTCGGGTGCGTGCAGCCGGCCCCAGGCCCGGTAGTAGCCCTTCCACCGGTAGACGATCCACACCACCAGGGTGGTGATCAGCAGCATCGTGCCGGGGTGGGTCAGCAGCGTGATCGGGGCGTACTTGTCGGTGGCGTCGATGTCGATGCCGTAGCCGGTGTCGACGGCCGGGAACGGCATGCCGAGGGTCCACTTGCGCAGCTGGTCGTTGAGCGGCCCGATCAGCAGCGCGCTCAGGGTCACCAGCGGGAGCACGGCGTACGGCAGGCACGACATGCCCAGGCTCATGACCGGAGGCGCCTCCTCCTTCTCCTCGACCCGGCGCTCGGCCATGGCCGGCCGCTCGCTGATCCCGGTGATGGGTTCGCCGAACCGGCGCCAGCGCGACAGCGGGTAGAGCGCGAGGAGGGCCACCGCGGCGGCCAGGAACGTCGACAGCTCCGGGCTGAAGAGCGTGGAGAGCATCTGGCCGACGCCGAGGATGGTGCCGAGGATCAGGACCAGCGGCCAGGCGTGCCGGACCGCGGCCCAGCGGCCGTAGAGCCAGACGACCAGGAAGCCGCCGAGGTAGGTCGGGATGAGGATCAGCAGGCCCGACTTGAACGCCGCCTGCGTCGCGTCCTCGACGTCGGCGACCTGGAGCGTCGCGAGCCAGCCGACGCCGAGGGTGCCGAAGAAACGGGCCCACGCGTGCGCGAGCACGCCCATCGCGACCGCGTGGACCGGCCGGACGCCGACGGCGATCAGCAGCGGCACCACCACGGCGACGGGGGCGCCGAAGCCCGCGATGCCCTGCAGGAACGACGAGAAGACCCAGGCCAGCGCCAGGATGATGAACAGCTCGTTGCGGCTGAACCTGGAGATGCCGCGCCGCAGGGCGTCATAGGCGCCGGCCTGCTTGGTGACCTGGTAGAGCAGCAGCGCCGGCCAGATCACGTACAGGATGAAGATCGCGTCCCACACGCCCTTGCCGCACGCGACGGCCAGGGTGTGCCACGGCGTCTTGAAGGCCACCAGCGCGACGATCGCCGCGGTGAACATCGCCATCGGCGCGGCCTCGGGCGCGCGCCAGCGCAGGGGCACGAGGAAGACGAGCAGGACGACGATGGGCAGGATGGCGAGCGACCAGTGGAGTACGTCCACGGGGATCTGAGCGGTGTCCATACACTCTCCGGGGTTTTTTACTGGCTTAGTCCGGATGCGCACCGATATGTGGGACATACACACTGACAGCCCGTTCATCCGCCCGTTCAGGGGAGCCCGGGGCCCGAGCCCCGAGCCCCCCGAGCCCTGATCTCACCCGGCGGCGCCGGCCGCGGGCAGCGTCGGATAGTCGGTGTAGCCCTCCGGCCCGCCCACGTACATCAGGTACGCGTCCCGTACGGGGTTCAGGGGCGCGCCCGTCCGGAGCCGGGTGACCAGGTCGGGGTTGGCGAGGAACGGGCGGCCCAGGGCGATCAGGTCCGCGCCCGCCGCGAGCAGCCGGTCGGCGGCCGCGTGGACCGGCTCGGCGGCGAGGGGCCCGTCGGGCAGGACCGGGTTGGCGATCAGGGTGCCGGGCCAGGCGGCGCGGATGGCACGGAAGACCGGGTCGGACGGGTTCGCGTACACGACGTGGAGGTAGGCGAGCGGGCCGACGGACCTGAGCTCCGCCACCAGCGCCGGGTAGATCGCCTCCGTGTCGCCCTCCTCGATGCCGTTCACGGTGAGGCCGGGCGAGAGGCGGACGCCCACCCGCTCCGGGCCGATCGCCTCGGCGACGGCGCGGACCACCTCCATCGTGAAGCGGATGCGGTGGGCGACCGGGCCGCCGTACGCGTCGGTGCGGCGGTTGGTGTTGCCCGCCAGGAACTGGTGCAGCAGATAGCCGTTGGCCGAGTGGACCTCGACGCCCTCGAAGCCCGCGGCGACCGCCCGGCGGGCCGCGGCCGCGAAGTCGGCGACCGTGGCGGCGATCTCGTCGGGCGTCAGCTCCCGGGGCACGGGCGCCGGGAGGTGACCGGCGGCCGTGTGGATGCCGTCCGGGAGCGGGACCGGGGACGGGGCGAGCGGGGTCAGTCCGCTGGTGTCCGGGTGGCCGACCCTGCCCCCGTGCTGGAGCTGCAGGAACATCCGGCCGCCGCGCGCCCGGACGGCCTCCGTGACCTGGCGCCAGCCCGCCTCGTGGGCGTCGGTGTGCAGGGCGGTGATGTTCGGGTACGTCCGGCCGACCGCGTTCGGCGTCGCGGCCTCGGCGACGATCAGGCCGGCCGCGGCGCGCTGTGCGTAGTACGTGGCCATGAGGGGCGTGGGCACGCCGTCGGCGGTGGCGCGGTTGCGGGTCATCGGGGCCATGACCAGGCGGTTGGCGAGGGGGATTCCGGCGAGGTCGGTGGGCTCGAAGAGGTGGGTGGGGTGGGAAGTACGGGTGGTGGGGGTGGTGGGGGTGGTGATGGTCTGCGTGGTCGGCGTGGCGTGCGTGGTCATGGTCCTACTCCCTTGGTGTGGAGGTGAGTTGGCGGGGGGGGAGCGGTCGGGGTCAGGTGGTGGGGAAGCCGTGGCGGCGGGACGCGGTGACCACGGCGAGGACCGGGGCCAGCAGGAGCAGGACGGCCCACGGGAACGAGCCCGAACCGGCCAGGTCGAGCAGCACGCCGCCCGCCACCCCGCCGACCGCCATCGCGACGTTCCACAAGGTGACGAGCATCGCCTGGGCCGCGTCGGCGGCCTCCTCGCCGCCCGCCCGGCCCGCCGCCGTCTGCAGCAGCGTCGGGATGCCGCCCCAGCCGAGGCCCCACAGCGCGGCGGCGGCGTACACCGCCGGGGTGCTGTCGGCGAGCAGGGCGAGAGCGGCGGCGGCCACGGCGATCAGGACGGTGCCGGCCAGGGTCAGGGCGCGCAGCCGGCGGTGGACGAGCGCGCCGACGATCCAGATGGAGAGGAGCGAGGCCGCGCCGAAGACCAGCAGGACGACGTCCGTCGAACCGCCCAGGCCGAGGTCGTCGAGGAACGTGGCGATGTACGCGTAGAGGATCGTGTGCGCCAGGACGAGGACGAGGGTGACCGTGAGGACGGCCGACACCCCGGGGACGCGGAGGGCGTGCCGCATCGGAGTGCGGGCGGAACGGGCCTGGCCGGGGTGGTCGGGCACCGCCAGCCGGATCCAGCCGAGCAGGACCACCGTCAGGGCCGTCATCGCGAGGAACGCGGTGCGCCAGCCGAGCGCCGAACCGAGGAAGGTGCCCGCCGGGACGCCGAGCGACAGGGCGACCGGGATGCCCGCCATGGCGATCGCGAGGGCCTTGCCCTCCAGGTTCGGCGGGGCGAGCCGGCGGGCGTGACCGGCGAGCAGGGCCCAGGCCAGACCGGCCGCGACACCGGCGACGAAGCGGGCCGTCATCGTCAGGGCGTACGAGGAGGAGAGCGCGGTCACCGTGTTGGCCACGGCGAACGCGGCCATGGCCGTGAGCAGCAGGCGCCGGCGGTTCCAGGCCGTGGTCGCGGCGGTGAGCGGGATCGCGGTGAGGAAGGTGCCGACCGCGTAGACGGTGACCGTCTGGCCGGTGGCGGACTCGCTGACGCCGAGCGCTCCGCTCATCGCCGGGAGGAGGCCCGCCGGGAGGGTTTCGGTGAGGCTCGTGATGAAGACGGCCGTGGCCAGGGCGAGGAGGGCGGGGAGGGGGAGTTTGGGGGTCTGGGTGGGAGTGGGGGCGGAGGTGGAGGTGGGGGTCGGGGTGTGGGCGTGGGCGTGGATGTGGGTGGCTGTGGGGTGTGGGGTCGTGTCAGGCATCGTGCGTGTCTCCGGGGGTGCGTGCGGGTGGGGTGGGGAGGTCTACGGGGAGTTCCGTGCCGGTCGTGAGCGGGGCGTCCACCGCGAGGAACAGCGCGGCGCGGGCCGCCTCGTCGGCCGAGCCGCGGCGCTGCATCAGGTCGTCGTCGTGGCCGCCCGCCACGGTGTTGACCCGGACGCCGCGCGCCGCGGCCTCCCGTGCGCAGGCGCGCAGGGCGGGCTGGGTGGCGGGACAGCCGCTCAGCACGACGGACCCTCCGGGCGCGAGCAGGGGGAGCAGCGCGGTGAGGGTGGCGCGGGCCTCGGTTGCGGCGGTGGCCGGTGGGGTGGTGGCGGTGCCCGCGTGGACGAAGAGGTGGTCGATGCGGCCGAGGCGGTCGGCCACGGTGGCCGGCGGGGGTGTGGGGCCGGTCAACAGGTGGGCGGTGCGGCCCAGTTCGGTGCGGGCTCGGGGGAGGTCGGTGGGGGTGTGGGCCGTGACCAGGACGTGGGCTCCGCCTTCCACCAGGCGTTTGGCGATGGCCAGTCCTACGCCGGTGGCTCCGCCGGTGATGACGGCTGTGCGGCCTCCGTACTTCGTCATGGCTCGGCTCCCGTCCCGGGGGGTGATGGTGGTGCGTGGTCGGTGTGGACGGGACGACTCTGCGGGGGCGGGGTTCGGGGGTGCTGAGGGTTGGCTGATGGTCGGCTGAGGTCGGCTGAGGTCGGCTGAGGGAGGAGGTCGGGGTGGTTGCCCTCGCGCCGTTGGGGGTGGGGTTCGTCGGCGGGTGCGGGTGCGTCGTGGCTGGTCGCGCAGTTCCCCGCGCCCCTGAAGCGCCGACTCCGTCGGCTTGTCGGGGGTGGCGGGTACCTTCTGGGGATGTGGTTCGGGGTGTTGGGGGGACTGGTCGTACGGGATCGGGCGGGTGGCCTGGTCGGGGTGCCGGAGGTGAAGGTCCGGGGGCTGCTCGCCGTGCTGCTCGCGCACGAGGGGCGCGTCGTGTCCGTGGACCGGCTGGTCGAGGACCTGTGGGGCGACCGGCCGCCCGGGAACCCGGCCAACTCGCTGCAGGCCAAGGTCTCCCAGCTGCGCCGCGCCGTCGGCCGTGAGCGCGTCGTGCGGGAGGCCGCGGGGTACCGGCTCGTGCTCGACGGCGCCGAGGTCGACGCCGTCGCGTTCCGGGAGTCCGTGGAGCGGGCCCGGGCCGTGCCGGACCCGACGGAGCGGGTGGAACTGCTCGACCGGGCACTGGAGTTGTGGCGCGGGGACGCGTACGCGGACTTCGCCGACGCCGAGTTCGCCCGGGCGCCGGTGCGGCAGCTCGACGAGCTGCGTCTCGTCGCGGTGGAGGAACGGGCCGACGCCAGACTCCGGTTGGGGCAGCACGACGTGGTGGCGGGTGAGCTGGGCGCGCTGGTGCGGCTGCACCCGCTGCGCGAGCATCTGCGCGCCCTCCAGCTGCGCGCGCTGTACCGGGCCGGCCGGCAGAGCGAGGCGCTCGCCTCGTACGAGGAGCTGCGCAAGGTCGTCGCGGACGAGCTGGGCGTGGATCCGTCGCCCGAGCTCACGGCCCTGCACGCGGCGATCCTCCGGCAGGACGACAGCCTGGCCCCCACCGGAGCGCCCGCTCCGGCACCGCCCTCCCCCGCGCCCGCGCCCGGCGGCGACCGTCTCCCGGCGCCGGCCACCCCGCTCGTCGGGCGCGACGACACCCTCGACGTACTGGCTCAACTTCTCGCGTCTGAACGGCTGTTGACTCTTACCGGGCCTGGCGGCGTGGGGAAGACGCGGCTCGCCGTGGAGGCCGCGCGGCGCGCCTCCGGGACCGCCCCCGACGGGGTGTGGCTGGTCGAACTCGCCGGGGTCCGCGGCGACGCCGACGATCTCGCGCAGGCCGTCGCCGCCGCGCTCGGGCTGCGCGAGGACGCGGGCACCCCGCTCGACGGCGGTTCGGCCGGCCGGCTGGCCCGGGTGCTGCGCGAGCGCCGCGCCCTGCTGGTCCTCGACAACTGCGAGCACGTCGTCGAGGCCGCCGCCGGCCTGACGTACACCCTGCTGCGGGCCGCGCCCCTGCTGCGCGTGCTGGCCACCAGCCAGGAACCGCTCGGTCTGGCCACCGCCGGGGAGACCGTGCTCCCGGTCGAGCCGCTGCGGCAGGCGGACGCCGTGGGGCTGTTCATCGCGCGGGCGGAGGCGGGCGGCGCCACGCTCGCGCCCGACGACGCCGAGGACACCGCCGCGGTCGCCGAGATCTGCCGGCGTCTCGACGGCATCCCGCTCGCCCTCGAACTGGCCGCCACCCGCGTACGGGCTTTGGGCGTACGGGAGTTGGCGGCCCGCATCGGCGACCGGTTCCGGGTGCTCGGGGCCGGGCAGCGAGGGCTGCCGGCGCGGCAGCAGACGTTGCGCGCGATGATCGACTGGAGCTGGGAGCTGCTCGGCGCGCCCGAGCGGATCGTGCTGCGCCGCCTCGCCGTGCACCGCGACGGCTGCACCCTGGAGGCCGCGGAGGCCGTCTGCGCGGGGGACGGGGTGGCCCGCGACGAGGTGCTCGACCTGGTGACGCGGCTCGTGGACCGTTCGCTGGTCGTCGTGGTGCCGGGGCCCGGCGGCGGGCCGCGCTACCGGCTCCTGGAGTCCGTGTCGGCGTACGCCCTGGAGCGGCTCGCGGAGATGGCGGACGTCGACGCCGTACGGGACCGGCACCTGCGGCACTACCTCGGTCTCGCCGAACGGACCGCGCCCCTACTGCGCGGCGGCGGGCAGCGGGACCTGCTCGCGCGGCTCGACGCCGAGTCCGCGAACCTGCGGGCCGCGCTCGACGAGGCGGTGCGGCGCGATCCGGCCGCCGCGGTGCGGCTCGGCACCGCCCTCGCCTGGTGGTGGCTGCTGCGGGGGCGGCTCACGGAGGCGTACCGGGCGTTGTCCGCGGTGGCGGCGGGGGCGGTGGGGGCGGTGGGGGCGGTGGGGGCCGCTGACGGTGAACTTGTGGTGCTGCGGGCCGCGTTCGGGCTGCTGACCGGTGCCGTCGGGGCTGCGGTGGACGCCTCTGGTGTTTCCGGTATCTCCGACGTCTCCGTCTCCGGTGTCTCCGGTGTCGGTGTCTCTGCTCCGGCTCACTGGCTCTACGCGTACGGCGTGTTCAACGGGGGCGACCCCGACGCCTGCGGACGCCACCTCGACGCGCATCCGCCGCACCCCGACGACCGCTGGTCCACCGCCGCCACGCTCGCCCTGCGCGCCCTGCACGCCCTGATCCGCGGCGACCTGGCCGCCCTGGAGCGGGACGGGTTGCGCTCCGCCGCGCTGTTCCGTGAACTCGGGGATGCCTGGGGCGAGTTGCAGACCGTCCAGCCGCTCGCCGCGCTCGCCGAGATCAAGGGCCGGTACGAGGAGGCCGAACGGCTCGGCGAGGCGGGGCTGCGGATCGCCGAGGAGCTCGGCCTCGCCTCCGAGGTGTCCGCCCGGCTCTCCGGGCTCGGCCGCGTCGCACTGCTCCGCCACGACTGGGACCGCGCCCGTGACCTGCACGAACGGGGGCGTCAGCGGGCCGTCGAGCACGGCTACAAGTACGGCGAGATCCACGCCGAGATGGGGCTCGCGCTCGGCGCCCGCCGCTCCGGCGACCTCGACGCCGCCGAGCGCCATCTGGTCCGGCTGCGTGACGCCCACGGTGAACTCTTCTCACCGGCGGGCGACCATCTGCGCAGCGCCGAGTTCGGGTTCCTCGCCGAGTTGCGGGGCGATGCGGAGGCGGCTCGCGCCCACCATCTGCGCGGCCTCGACGCCGCCCGCACGCTGGCCGAGCCGCGGGCCTTCGCCCTGACCCTGGAGGGGCTGGCGGGCGCGGAGTCGTTGGCCGGGGAGGCGGGGGCTGCGGCGTTGCTGCTCGGGGCGGCCGATGCGGCTCGGCGGTCGGTCGGGGCGCCGTTGCCTCCGGCGGAGCGGGGGGATGTCGACCGGGTCGTGGGGAGGGTTTCGGCGGTGCTCGGGGGTGAGGGGTTCGCTGCCGCGTTTCGGGTGGGGGCCGGGTTGGAGCCTGAAGCGGCAGTCGTGCGTGGCGTCTCGGGGCTCCGCCCCGGGCCCCGCTCCTCAATCGCCGGAGGGGCTTGAGCGGCCGAAGCGGCAGGCGTGCGTGGCGTCACGGGGCTCCGCCCCGGACCCCGCTCCTCAATCGCCGGAGGGGCTTGAGCGGCCGAAGCGGCAGGCGTGCGTGGCGTCACGGGGCTCCGCCCCGGACCCCGCTCCTCAATCGCCGGAGGGGCTTGATTGGCGGAGGGAGCTTCATTGGCGGAGGGGATTGATCGGCAAGGGGGGATAACCGGCGGGGGATAACCCCACCCCAAGACACCCCGTCACCCCATGTTCCCGCCGTCCCCGGCGCGCGAGGCTGAACGCATGACCTCGACGACGCTTCCTTACCTCAGCGGGCACACCGCGACCACCGCCCACGCCGGGCACGACACCACCCGGCGCCCCTCCTTCTGGCGGGCCCCCTTCAGCGTCACCACGTACCGGGAGGTCGGGCACACGCTGACCTCGTTGCCCGTGGCGGTCGCCGGGTTCGCCTTCTCCGTGACGATGTTCGCCCTCGGCGTCGGCACGCTCGTCGTCTGGCTCGGGCTGCCGGTCCTGGTGGCCGCGCTGACCGGGGCGCGGGCCCTGGGCGGGGCGGAGCGCGGGCGGGCCCGCAGCCTCCTCGGCCTGGACGTGCCGGCGCCCGACGCCCCCGGTGAGGGGCTGCGCGGCCGGCTCACGGACGCCGCCGGCTGGAAGGCCCTGCTCTTCCACACGGTGATGTTCCCGTGGCGCGTGCTGTCGTTCACGCTGTCCGTGACGTTCCTGGCCACCGGCTGGGCCGTGGCGCTGTTCCCCACGTACTCCTGGGTCTTCCACCGCTACCTGGACTGGCCCGGCTACCGCCTCTACGACTTCACGACCGACGCGGGCGTGCACCACGCGTACTACATCGAGTCGCCCGCCCAGATCGCCGCGGTCTCCGCGATCGGCTTCGTCCTCGTCTTCCTCACGCCGCAGCTGGTGCGCGGTCTGACGAACGTCGACCGCGCCGCGATCCGCTCACTGCTCTCCCGCTGACGGCCGCCGCGTGAGCACCGGCCGCAGCGCATCGAGCACCGCCGCATCGTCGACGGTCGACGGCACCGGTTCGTCGAGGCCGTCGGCGATGCCGCGCATGGTCCGCCGCAGGATCTTCCCCGACCGCGTCTTGGGCAGGGCGGCGACCACCGCGACGTCCTTCAGGGACGCGACCGCCCCGATCCGGTCCCGTACGAGCTGCACGAGCTCGGCCTCGACGACCGCGGGATCGGAGGCGACGCCCGCCTTCAGCACCACGAAGCCGCGCGGCACCTGCCCCTTCAGCGAGTCGGCGACGCCGATGACGGCGCACTCGGCGACGTCCGGGTGGGAGGCGAGGACCTCCTCCATGCCGCCGGTCGACAGGCGGTGCCCGGCCACGTTGATCACGTCGTCGGTCCGGCCCATCACGAACACGTAGCCGTCCTCGTCCACGTGCCCGCCGTCGCCGGTGAGGTAGAACCCGTCGTACGCGGACAGGTACGAGGCCACGAACCGCTCGTCGTCGTTCCACAGCGTGGGCAGCGCGCCCGGCGGCATCGGCAGCTTCACGACGATCGCGCCGTCCTCCCCCGCCGCGACCGGCTTCCCGGCCGGATCGAGCACCCGCACGTCCCACCCGGGCAGCGGCCACGTGGGCGAACCGGCCTTCACCGGCGCGGCCTCGATGCCCACCGGGTTGGCGACGATCGGCCACCCGGTCTCGGTCTGCCACCAGTGGTCGACGACCGGGATGCCGAGCAGGTCGCTCGCCCAGTGGTAGGTCTCCGGGTCGAGCCGCTCCCCGGCGAGGAACAGGTACGTGAGCGCGCCGAGGTCGTACTGCCGCGCCAACTCCCCTTCCGGGTCGACCTTCTTGATGGCCCGGAACGCGGTCGGGGCGGTGAACAGCGTCTTCACGCCGTACTCCTGCGCCACCCGCCAGAACTGCCCCGCGTCGGGCGTCCCCACGGGCTTGCCCTCGTAGAGCACGGTCGTCGCGCCGGCCAGCAGCGGCGCGTACACGATGTACGAGTGCCCGACGACCCACCCCACGTCGGAGGCGGTGAACATCACCTCGCCGGGCCCGACGTCGTACACGGCCTCCATGGACCAGCGCAGCGCGACCGCGTAGCCGCCGCAGTCGCGCACGACGCCCTTCGGCTTCCCGGTCGTCCCGGACGTGTAGAGGATGTACAGCGGGTCGGTGGCGGCGACGGACACGCACGCGGCGGGCTCCGCATCCCGCACGGCGGCCTCCCACTCCACGTCCAGCGGGCCCAACTCCGCCACGCACTCGGGTCGTTGCAGCACCACGCACGCGTCGGGCCGGTGCTCGGCCAGCTCGACGGCGCTGTCCAGGAGGGGCTTGTAGGGGACGACCCGCTTCCCCTCGATCCCGCAGGACGCCGACACGACGACCTTCGGCCGGGCGTCGTCGATCCGCACGGCCAGCTCGTTCGCCGCGAACCCGCCGAACACCACGGAGTGCACCGCCCCGATCCGCGCACAGGCCAGCATCGCGACGACGGCCTCCGGCACCATCGGCATATACACGACGACCCGGTCCCCCCGCCCGACCCCGAGCCCCACGAGCACCCCGGCGAACGCGGCGACCCGGTCCCGCAGCTCCGCATAGCTGTACGTGCGCCGGCTCCCGGTCACCGGCGAGTCGTACACGAGCGCGTCCTGCGCCCCGCGCCCCGCGTCCACGTGCCGG
The DNA here is from genome assembly GCF_030766975.1 of Streptomyces sp. KL116D. NCBI lineage: Bacteria > Bacillati > Actinomycetota > Actinomycetes > Kitasatosporales > Streptomycetaceae > Streptomyces > Streptomyces sp. KL116D. The sequence continues at coordinate 16,437 of NZ_JASERH010000114.1, forward strand.
TCGAGCGCGTTGTGACAGACGTTCAACTCCCCGTCAGGGAACCACCGGTAGAACGGCGCCCGCGCCGGGTCCAGCGCCCGCGTGGGCGCCACGTCCCAGTCGATCCCCCGGGCGGCATCGAGCCAGAACCCTTCGGGGTCCTCGGTGCTGCGGCGGAAGACTTCCTCGTACGACGGCATGGCCCGTACCCCTTTGCGCAGTTCCCGAAGCGACGGGAACACGATCAGCTCAGGCCGTCACCGCAGTCAACAGCACCGCCGCATCCGTCAGCGCCACCAGGCCGTGGCGTTCCTGGGGGATCGGGTGGAGGTGGCCGGGGCCGAGGGTGATGTCGCCGGAGACCGCCGTGAGGCGGACGCGGCCGGTGAGGACCTGGAGGGTGGCCGCCGGCGGGGCGTTGTGTTCCTCCAGGGAGCGGCCCGCGGTCAGGGCGATGACGCTCTGGCGGAGCTGGTCCTCGTGGACGATCAGTTCCGCGCTGCGGCCGTGGGCGGACTCGCGGGCGATCGCCAGGTGGTCGTCGGCGAGGGACGTGAGGGTGTGCGTGGTGGTCATGGAGCCAGGGTCGCGCGGCGAAGGGGTGGGCGCGACGTCGTGTCAGCCGATCGGGCCAGCCGCGCCGACCGGGCAGGTGCGGCCCACCGTGTCGGCGAAGGCCCTGGCCAGCGGGGTCAGGGCGGACCAGCGGCGGACCGCCCAGCCGACCTGGAGGGGTGGCAGGCAGGGGACGGGGACGAGGGTCAGGCCGGGGTGGCCCGGGCCGCGCAGGCCCGGCAGGTCGGGGACGACGGCGTGGCCGAGGCCCAGTTCGGCCAGGTGCACGGCGGTGTCCCAGTCGGCGATGCCGGTGCCGGACGCGGTGCCCGAGGCGATGCCCAGTTCGGCGAAGCGGTCGTCGAGGTGGCCGCGGGACGTGGAGTGTTCGGGCGGGAGGATGAGCTGGGCCGAGGCGCGCAGGTCGTCCGGTTCGGCACGGGTCCTGGCGGCCAGGGCGTCGTCGTCGCGGACCGCGAGGACCCAGGGGAGTTCGACCACCGGGTGCAGCTCTATGCCGCGCGCGGGGGTGCCCATCGTGATCCACGCCAGGTCCAGGTCGTGCGCGGCGAGCGCCTCGAAGCAGCTGCGGCTGGAACTGACCGTCTGGAACTCCAGGCTGACCTGAGGATGCGTACGGCGGAACTCGACGATCGCCTCCGCCATGAAGTGGCGGACCGAGGTGGCGCCGGTCGTCACCCGCACCGAGCCGCTCTCGCCGCGCGCCAGGTCGTCGAGGCGGCGCAGCGCGTGGTCGATGGCGCCGAGGCCGTCGGCCGCCGCGGCGCGCAGGATGCGGCCCGCGGGGGTGGGCACGACGCCGCGCGCGTGCCGTTCGAGCAGGCCGATGCCGGCCTCCTTCTCCAGCCGCTTGACGTGCTGGCTCACCGCGGACTGCGTGCAGGACAGATCGCGTGCGACGGCGCTGAGGCTGCCCGCGCGGCAGACGGCGACGAAGACGCGGAGGTCGTCGAGGGTCACGTCACCCAAGGTATGACTTGGGTTCGTGCAAGGAAACCCTCGGATTGACTTGGGTGCCGACGCGACGGACGATCGTGCACGGGACGGCCCAGGGCGGCAACCCGCCACGGAGGTCGCGAACTCCCGGCGGGTGCCGACCCGTTGACCAAGGAGGAGCGGCAACCCGTGGACGTAGTCGAGGCAGTGGCGATCGGTGCCGCCGGAGTCGCCGCGGGCGGGATGAACGCGGTGGTCGGGTCCGGCACCCTGATCACGTTCCCGACGCTGCTCGCGTTCGGGTACCCCCCGGTCCTCGCGAACGTCTCCAACAACATCGGCCTGGTGCCGGGCGTGCTCAGCGCCGCGTACGGCTACCGTCGCGAACTGCGGGGCCAGCGGCGGCGGTTGATACGGTTCGGCGCCGCCTCGCTGATCGGCGGTCTGGCGGGCGCGCTCCTGCTGCTGAACCTGCCGGACGCCGCGTTCCGCGCCATCGTGCCCGTGCTGATCCTCACGGCCTGTGTGCTCGTACTGCTCCAGCCCCGGCTGAACCGGTGGATGAAGAACCGGCCGAACTCCGGCTCGCGCACCGACGGCGGCGTCCCGATGTGGCTCGGCGTCCTCGGCACCGGCGTCTACGGCGGCTACTTCGGGGCGGCCCAGGGCGTGCTCCTGATGGGCATGTTCGGGGCCGTGCTCCGCGACGACCTGCAGCGGCTGAACGCCGCTAAGAACGTCCTCGCGTCGCTGGTCAACGGCGTCGCGGCGGTCCTGTTCATCGCGGTCGCCGACGTCGACTGGGCGGTGGCCGCGCTGATCGCGGCGGGCTCCACGGCGGGCGGTCTGATCGGCGCCCGGCTGGGCCGCAAGCTGCCGCCGAACGCGATGCGCGGCGTCATCGTGACCGTCGGCGTCACCGCGTCGGCGCTGCTCATCGCCCGCTCGTGACCGGCCGCTCGTGACCGGACCGGCTGCTCGTGACCGGCCGCGACTACCGGGTGTAGAAGGCGAGTTGGGCGCGCTTCTCGACGAGGTGCACCTCGGGCAGCTTCACCTCGGGCAGCACGATCTCCCCGGCGAGCTCGAACCCCACGCGGGAGAAGAGCGCGATCGCCTTCTCGTTGCGCGCGTCCGGCTCGGCGACGATCCGCTTCCGGCCGAGCCCGTCGAACGCGTACGAGGTCAGCACGCCCACCAGCGCGCCGGTGAACCCGCGCACGGCCCCCGCACCACCGGCGGGCGCGACCAGCAGGTGCACGCCGACGTCGCCGTCGCGCACCTCGTAGCACTCGCTGACCCGGTCGGCCTCCGGCTCGTACGTCTGGAAGAGGGCGACCGGAGTTCCGTCGAGGCGGACCAGGAAGGCGTGGTGGGTGTCGAGCCCGGCCATGTGCGCGTAGATGTCGCGCACGTCGTCGCGGCCGATGCCCGTCATGCCCCAGAACGTGGCCCGCTCCTCGCGCACCCACCCGTGCAGCACGTCGATGTCGTCGCCGGCCGGGTCGACGGGCGCGAGGCGGAAGGTGCCGAGCCCCTCGACGTACTGCTCGTGCACGGTCGCCGCGGCGGCAGCATCGGTCGCGTCGGGTGCGTCGGGCTTTTCGGGCACCGGGTTCTCCTTGGTCAGTCGGTCGAAGTCGGTGGTCACGGGGGCGAGTTCGCCGCGCAGCCACAGCGGCAGCTGGTCGCGGTGGTGCGGCGTGCCGGGCACTCCGGACGCGCCGAACGGCACGATCCAGCGGCTGTCGTCGCGCCGCGCGAGGTCCCACACGTAGCGGGCGGCGGGGCCGCGCGCGCTGAGGTCGGTGACGCCGGGCACGCTCGACGTGGACAGCACGCAGTCGTGGTCGCCGTCCAGGCCGGGCCACTCGGCGCCGGGGTCGGCGAGCGCCTGCCAGGGAGCGAGCCGGTGCAGTTCGCCCCAGGTGGTCCCGGTCGCCTCCGCCGCCACCTCCTGGAGGGCCGCGCGGACGGCCGCGAGCCGCTCCTCGTACGGGATCCGGTCGGTCGCCAAAAGGTTCTCCAGGCCGAACGCGACGCGCGGCACGAGCGCCAGCCACGGCCGGAAGACCTCCGGGTACGCGGGCATCAGCCCGGTCAGCGGCGCGAGGTGCGGGTGGGCGGCGAGCCGGCGGACGACACCGGACCGCACCCGCGCGTACGCGGCGGCGCGCACGCTGCCCGCGGCCATCCGCCGGTCCCAGTTCAGCAGGGACGCGCGCAGCCGGGCGGCATCGTCGTCGAGGCCGTCGAGCTCCTCGACCAGCCTCAACAGGGGTCTGGCCGAGGCGAGTTCGGTGTCGGTGTGGACGGCGGCCATGCCGTCGGCGTCCCACGTCACCTGTCCGGCGAGCAGTGCGGCGATGCGCCGGGCGCGGTGCGGCGGCGCGAACTCGATGCCGAGGGGCGCGGCGAGGGAGCGCTCGTTCGCCATCACGGCGACCCCGTCGGCGCCGATGTCGGCGCGCGGCATCGGCGCGTACCGGCCGCGCCAGGCGTACCGCTCCTCCCAGGCGGGCACGACCCGCAGCATGTTCTCCGGGTCGCGTACGGGGACGGTGCCCGCGACCCGGTGCAGCAGACCGCCCTCGGTGTCGGCGGCGAGCACCACGTTGACGGGTTCGGCCCAGCGGTCGAAGGCCCGGTCGACGTCGCCGACGGTGCGGGCGCGCAGCAGGCCGGGCAGCGCGGCGAAGCCGAGGTCGGCGTGGACGCGGGCGGGCTGGCGCAGGCTGATCCCCTCGCCGTCGTCGGGGCCGCCGATGACGACGACGCCGCGCTCGGTCTCGACGACCTCGACGCCGTCCTCCCGGTGGGCGTGCGCGGGCCGCCAGCCGTCGGGCCCCAGCGCCTCGACGCCGCCCTCGCCGGTCCGCCGCAGCCGCTCCCGGTACAGGTCCTGGTAGTCGGCCATGGCGTTGGTGATGGCCCAGGCGACCCCGCCGGTGTGGCCGAAGTGACCGATGCCGGGGACGCCCGGCACGGCGAGTCCCACGACGTCGAACTCCGGGCAGGCGAGCCGGATCTGCTGGTAGACGCCGGGATCCTCGATGAACCGGTGCGGGTCCCCGGCGATCAGCGTGCGGTCCTCCCCGGCGACCAGCCACCCGTTGCTGCCGGAGGTGCCGGGACCGTCGGTGGCGAACAGCTCCACGGCGTCCGCGCCGAGCCGCCGCACGACCTCGTCGCGCCACAGCTTCCCGGGGAACCCGGCGAACAGCACGTGCGTCGACAGCCAGACGCCGAGCGGCGTCCACGGCTCCCAGCGGCCGGGCGCGGCCCCGGCGCGCGCGAACTCCGGCGCCCGCTCGCCCGGTTGTGCCAGGCCGTCGTTGACCCCGTCGACGTAGGCCCCCACCCACGCCCGGGTCGGCGCGTCCAGCGCCTCGTAGCAGCGCCGGGCGGTGTCGGCGAGCCGCGCCTGCCGCGCGAACCGGTCCCAGCCGACCGCCTCCGCCCCCAGCAGTGCGGCGGACGAGCCGAGCATCCGGTGCCGCTCGACCTCGATCTGCCAGGCCCGGTCGAGGGCGGTGACCCGGCCCTGCGCGTACGCGAGCGCGGACGCGTCGCCCGCCCGCAGGTGCGGGACGCCCCACTCGTCCCGGAAGAGCTCGAAGCCCTCCGCGTCACCGAGGTTCACAGGTCCCCCACTCCCCATCCACGAAATTCTTAGGCGAGCCTAACCTAAGCCGCGTAGCACTCGACGGGCAGTGGCGCGATCATCGAGGTATGAGCCGTAGCCACATGGACGCCACCCTCCACCTCGCCCAGGAACCCGCCGCCGACGAACTGCTCGGCCGCAGTCCGCTCGCCGCGCTCGTGGGGATGCTGCTCGACCAGCAGGTGCCCATGGAGTGGGCGTTCGCGGGCCCGCACACCATCGCCGTCCGGCTGGGCGCCGACGACCTGGACGCCCACGAGATCGCCGCGTACGACCCCGAGGCCTTCGCCGCGCTGCTCTCCACGAAGCCGGCCGTGCACCGCTACCCGGGATCCATGGCCCAGCGCATCCAGCAGCTGTGCGCCTACCTCGTCGAGCACTACGACGGCGACGCCGCCGCCGTCTGGTCGGACGCCGCCACCGGCAAGGAACTCCTGACCCGGCTGAACGAGCTGCCCGGCTTCGGCAAGCAGAAGGCCCAGATCTTCCTCGCCCTGCTCGGCAAGCAGCTCGGCGTCCGGCCCACGGGCTGGCGCGCGGCGGCGGGCGCGTACGGCGAGGCGAAGGCGTTCCGCTCGGTCGCCGACATCACCGGGCCCGAGTCCCTCGCGAAGGTGCGCGCGCACAAGCAGGAGATGAAGGCCGCGGCGAAGGCGGCGAAGGCCGCCGCGTCAGCACAGTGACGCATCCGTAGCCCAAGAGGGCGGTTCTGGCGGCGCGGAGATCGCGTCACGGGCGTGTCCGGGGACAAGTCGGGGCATGAGCGCCGCCACGTCCACCGCCGCCCCGGGCCGCCGTGCCCGGGCCTGGGCGCGTGCGCTGCTGCTCGCGGTCGCCCTGCTGGTCACCCCGCTGACCGGGCCGGCGGCCGAGGCGGCGCCGCCGGCCGCCGCGTCGTCCTGCGAACCGGGCGAGCTCCACCAGGACACCGCCGAGAACGCCCTCCGCCTCCCGACCGGCCACCCGGTCCGCCTCCTCACGGCCCCGCCCCGGCAGCCGCGCCCGTCGTTCGCGCCCTGCTGGGCCAGAACCAGCCCCGACCACCCCGCAAGCCCGTCCCACCGCGCCCTGCGCACCGTCGTCCTGCGCTGCTGATACGGCCTCCGGCCCCGTCAGGAAACCCCGCACGACGTCGGAAGGACGCCCACCCATGCCCAAGGACCCGTACGCCCTCCTGCGCGCTCTGCTGCGCGCGGAGGCGACCCGTGAGGCCCGCGTACAGAAGCCGCAGACCGCCCGGTCCGCGCAGGACCGGCCCGCGCCGGCAGGACAGGAGAAGGACGCCGGATGAGACGAGGTGGTCCGCCGGCCCCGAGGGCCGGCGGACCACCTCCTCAGAGGGCGCGGTCAGCGCCTGCGCGTACCGAAGATCGACCGGGAGATCTCCCGCCCGAGCTGCGTCCCCACGGACCGCGCCAGCGACTTGAAGATCCCGCTCCCCACGACCTGGTCCACCACGGACGCGTCCTGCGCGGGACGCCCCCGCGCGGCGGCCTTCGCCTCCTTCTCGGCGGCGAGCGCCTCCGCCTCGGCCCGCTTGCGCGCCGCGGTCTCCGCCTCCTGCGCGGTCAGCTTCTCGAACGCCGACTCGCGGTCCACGGCGTCGGCGTACCGGGAGTACAGCAGCGACCCCTTCACCGCCGCGTCGAGCGCGCCCGCCTCCACCGGCCCCATCAGCGACTCCGGCGCCCGCAGCCGGGTGGCCGCGACCGGCGTCGGCGCGCCCTTCTCGCTCAGCACGGTGATCACGGCCTCGCCGGTGCCCAGCGAGGTGAGCACCTCTTCGAGGTCGTACCCCGAGTTGGGGAACGTCTTCACCGTCGCCTTCAGCGCCTTCTGGTCGTCCGGCGTGAAGGCCCTGAGCGCGTGCTGCACGCGGTTGCCGAGCTGCGCGAGGACGTCGGCGGGCACGTCCTTGGGGGTCTGCGTCACGAAGAAGATGCCGACGCCCTTGGACCGGATCAGCCGCACGGTCTGCGTGATCGCTTCGAGGAACGCCTTCGACGCGCCGTTGAACAGCAGGTGCGCCTCGTCGAAGAAGAAGACGAGCTTCGGCTTCTCCACGTCCCCGACCTCGGGCAGCCCCTGGAACAGGTCCGCGAGCAGCCACATCAGGAACGTCGAGAACAGCTGCGGCTTGTCCTGGACCGCGGGCAGCTCCAGTACGGAGACCAGCCCCCGCCCGTCCGGAGCCGTCCGCAGCAGTTCGCTGGTGTCGAACTCCGGCTCCCCGAAGAAGTCGCCCATGCCCTGCGCCTCGAAGGCGGTCAAGGCCCGCAGGATCACCCCGGCGGTGACGGTCGACAGACCGCCGATCTCCTTGAGCTCGGGCTTGCCCTCGTCGGACGTGAGGAAGGTGACGACGGCCCTGAGGTCCTTCAGGTCGACGAGCTCCAGGCCCTTCTGGTCCGCGTAGTGGAAGATCAGGCCGAGCGACTGCTCCTGGGTCTGGTTGAGCTGGAGCACCTTCGACAGCAGGACCGGGCCGAAGCTCGTGACGGTCGCCCGCAGCGGGATGCCCGCGCCGATGCCGCCCAGCGCGTAGAACTCGCACGGGAACCCGGTCGCCGCCCACTCCTGGCCGACCTGCCCGGCCCGCTCGCGCACCTTGTCGTTGTCCTCGCCCGGCGCGGAGATCCCGGACACGTCGCCCTTGATGTCGGCGAGGAAGACGGGCACGCCCTGCGCGGCCAGCTGCTCGGCGATGAGCTGGAGGGTCTTCGTCTTGCCGGTGCCGGTGGCGCCGGCGACGAGGCCGTGCCGGTTCAGCATCGGCAGCGGGATGCGGATCTGGGCGTCGGTGTGGCACGCGCCGTCCCACATCAGGGCACCGAGGTCGAGGGCCGGCCCGGTGAACGCGTAGCCGGAGGCGATCTCCAGCGCCTCGGCGGGCAGCGCGGGGGCGCCGGTCACGGTCTCGGGGTGCGCGGGTGCTTCGGGTGCCTCGGCGGCTCCGGAAGCCTCGGGAGCCGTGGGCGCCGCAGGGGACGCGGGCGCCGCGGGCGGCAGGAAGCGGCTGCGCTTCGGGGCGGCTCCCGCGGCCGCCGCCCCGACCGTCAACGAGGCGCCCGTCTCTCCACCGGACGAGTTCACGTCACCGGCCGGTCCGCCCGCCATCGGCTCGCTGTCACTCATTTCAGGCCCCTGTCCCCTGCTTGAGTGTTCCCATTTCGCCCCGTTTCAGGGCGTTATTTCCCAGGGTCGCACTCCGTCTCCATGGCTGCGCCCGGAGAGCCTCGACCGGTAGGCTTTCCGTGTGATCTTCAAGCGCATCGGAAACGGCCGGCCGTACCCCGACCACGGCCGGGAAAGCACCCGGCAGTGGGCGGACGTCGCGCCGCGCCCGGTCCGCCTCGATCAGTTGGTGACGACCAAGGGCCAGCTCGACCTGGAAACGCTGCTCGCCGAGGACTCCACGTTCTACGGCGACCTCTTCGCGCACGTCGTGAAGTGGCAGGGCGACCTGTACCTGGAGGACGGACTGCACCGCGCGGTCCGCGCCGCGCTCCAGCAGCGCCAGGTGCTGCACGCCCGCGTCCTCGAACTGGGCTGACGGCACTCCGGTCCGCATTGGCCCTTTTGGGTTGGACTGGGCGGCCGCGCGTGATCATTTAATAGGCATCACTGCCGAGCGGCACTACGCTGCGCCCATGAGCATGCTCACTCCCCCCGGCATGGGCGGCAAGTACCGCATCACGGGGGACAAATATCCCCGTATGCGGCGCGGCCGCTCGCGCAGCAGGATTGTGCTCGCCGTTGTCGCGTCCGTCGTGGCGGTCGCCCTGATCGGCTGGGGATCGTTCCAGCTCGTCGACGTCTTCACCGGCGGCGGCAAGGCCACGGCAGCGGGCCCCGGGCCCGCCGACTGCGCGAGGAAGCCGAGCGCGAGCGCGTCGCCGTCGGTCCCGGCCACGGCGAAGAAGCTGCCCGCCCCCGGCCAGATCACGGTGAACGTCCTCAACGCCACGCCCCGCGGCGGCCTCGCCAAGGACACCGCCGACGAGCTGAAGAAGCGCGGCTTCAAGATCGGCGAGGTGGGGAACGCGACGAAGGCGTACGACAAGAAGGTCAAGGGCACCGGGATACTGCTCGGCGCGACGACGGCGACGGACGCGGCGCTGCCGGTCCTGGGCACGCAGCTGGCCGGCGCCGAACAGAAGGCCGACACGCGCGCCAAGGCCACCGAGGTCGACCTGATCCTCGGCACGGCGTTCAAGTCCCTCACACCGAAGGCCGACGCCACGAAGGCGCTCACCGCCCTGACCCACCCGAAGCCGGCGCCCAGCGCGTCGAAGCCGGGCTGTTGAGGGGAGCGCCCCGCCAGGGGCGCGGGAAACTGCGCGCTCAGCCACGAAAGAAGCCGCGGACGGAACCGCTCGTGCACCGAGCAGCCCCGTCCGCGGCTTCTTCGTAGGGGGCCGCCCTACTCGGCGGCGCCGTACATCCGGTCACCCGCGTCGCCGAGGCCCGGGACGATGTACCCGTTCTCGTTCAGGCGCTCGTCGACCGACGCGGTCACCACGGTCACCGGCGTCCCCGCCAGCTCCCGCTCCATGATCTCGACGCCCTCGGGCGCGGCCAGCAGCACCACGGCGGTGACGTCGTCCGCACCGCGCTTGATCAGCTCCTGGATCGCCGCGACGAGCGTGCCGCCCGTGGCGAGCATCGGGTCCAGGACGTACACCTGGCGCCCGGAGAGGTCGTCCGGCATCCGCGTCGCGTACGTGGAGGCCTGCAGCGTCTCCTCGTTGCGCACCATGCCGAGGAAGCCCACCTCGGCGGTCGGCAGCAGCCGCACCATGCCGTCGAGCATGCCGAGACCGGCCCGCAGGATCGGCACGACCAGCGGACGCGGGTAGGACAGCTTCACGCCGGTCGTCGCCGTCACCGGGGTCTCGATGTCGACCTGCTCGGTGCGCACGTCCCGGGTCGCCTCGTACGCGAGCAGGGTGACCAGCTCGTCGGCCAGGCGCCGGAAGGTCGGGGAGTCGGTGCGCTTGTCGCGCAGCGTGGTGAGTTTGTGCGCCACCAGCGGGTGGTCGACGACGTGGATCCGCATGTCCCCAACAGTAACCGGGCCCCACCGCCCCGGCTTCCCCTCGTGTCCGCGCCGTTGGCATCAAAGGCCCGCCCCGAGGGAAAGTGGAAGGGACTCGCCGTCTAGAGGGGTACTGGGGTGGTGGTGTGGCCCATGCCGGACCAGAAGCGCCAAGAGGAGCCCGACCGGGAGACCGGGACCGCGCGGAGCGGATCCGGGGAACCCGAGACCGACGCCGAACGAAGGCGCCGCCGCGCCGTGTTCCTGCGCGAGCTGACCGAGGCGCGCGAGCTGCGCGCCCGGGTCCAGCCGCGCCGCGCCCGGGCCGCGAGGATGCGCCAGCAGATGCGGATGCGCACGTTTCGCTGGTGACACAGCGGTGACGTGCGGGTGACGCGCCTCACACCAGACACCCCCGTCGGGCGTCCGTCGGAGACGCGACGCCAACACAGCGCGCGGAAGACCTCTCTTGAAGCCGTACTTTCTGCCACGATTCCGAGTGGGCGGGGCTTGAACTGCACTCCCCGCCGGCAACACTCCGCCGGGGGGACCCCTTACCGGCACACCTGAGACCAGTGGGAGAGTCACGGTGTACTTCGCCGCACTGCTCGCGCGCACCGAAGACGGGTGGGAAGCGAGCGATACAGAGCTCGACGACGTGGAGGCCCTGTCGGACCTGTCCGACCTGGCCCGCGAGGCGGCGGCCGAGGCCGGCGCCGAGGACGACACGGTCCTCGTCTTCATCGAACAAGAGGACGCGTGGTTCGGCATCGTCCGTGTGGACGGCGAGGAGGACCCTCGCATCTACATCTCCGACGCTGCCGCGGCCGCCCGCAGCAGCTACGGCGAGATCCTGCTCACCGACGAACTGCTCGGCAAGGATCCGGACGGCGACGACGAACTGGACGCCCTCGACCTGGACGGCACGGAGGACGGCGAACCGGAGGCGTCCGACGACAGCGAGGAGGAGGACGACGACGGCACCGGTGCCGAAGCCGTGCCGCCCGGTCCGCTGGGCGACGCCGAGATCCTCGCCGACCTGGGCGTGCCCGAGAAGGAGCTGCTCGCCCTCGACGCGGGCGACGCACTGGGTGAGATCGCCGAGATCCTGGGTGCCGCGGAGGTGCTCGAGACGGTGCGCTGATCCTCCCGGGGTTAGATTCCTGGCCGTGACACCCCACGACACCACCGACGGCCCCGATCCCGTACGCGATCCCTGGAAGCCGCCCATGCGGCAGGCCCTGGCCGAGGCCGGTCTTGCCGCGGCGGGCGGCGACGTACCCGTCGGCGCCGTCGTCCTGGCGCCGGACGGCACCACCGTGCTCGCCGCCGCGCACAACGAACGCGAGCTGACCGGTGACCCCACCGCCCACGCCGAGGTCCTGGCGATCCGCCGGGCCGCCGAGGCGGTCGGCGAGTGGCGGCTCACCGGCTGCACGCTCGTCGTCACCCTGGAGCCGTGCACCATGTGCGCGGGCGCCATCGTCCAGTCCCGCCTCGACCGCGTCGTCTACGGAGCCCGTGACGACAAGGCCGGGGCGGCCGGTTCGCTGTGGGACGTGATCCGCGACCGACGGCTCAACCACCGGCCCGAAGTGATCTCCGGAGTGCTCGCGCAGGAGTGCGCGGAACCCCTGACCCGGTTCTTCAGGGATACGGATTTCAGACCACGGCCCTCTTTGGGCTAGAGTTCCTCTCGGTAGCGTGTCCGAGCGGCCGAAGGAGCTCGCCTCGAAAGCGAGTGTGGGGAAACTCACCGAGGGTTCAAATCCCTCCGCTACCGCTGACAACGCCCCCCTTCCACGGGTTCACCGAGGAAGGGGGGCGTTCTGCATGCCGGTTGCCGGTGGGCCGGTGGGCGCGTGGGTCCGTACGCGAAGAGCCCCGGCGCCTGACCAGGGGCACCGGGGCTCTCGTCCCGCTCGGTCGGGGGAAGCGGCATCGGGGGGACAAGCCGCTTCCCCCGGTGAGGACGGACTCCCGTAAGCCCACGCCGCTTCTCGGGGGAAGCTGCGGCGCGGACCCCGCAGTCGGGGTCACGTCCCTGCCCTTCGGATTCCTGCCAGACCCTCCGGGCTCACCACCCATCCTGCGCCCTCGCGAGGCCGTCGCGGAGCGGCAAAGGGCCTGTGGCGCAGGGCCCTTGGTCCTTAAAGGCCGGGTGAGAGATCGTCCGGGATAGACTCGCGCCCGGCAACAGGGGCCACAGGCGGAACAGATGTGGTGCGGGCGCGGGCAACGGGGAGGCCGAACGTAGTGCAACCGAAGAAAATTGGTCTGTTCGTCGCGGTCGTCTTCGTGCTCTACGTGATCATCACCGACCCCGCCAAGGCCGCCGACTACGTCCAGATAGGCTTCGAAGGCGTATCGACCGCCGCGCAGTCCATCGGGGACTTCATGACCTGGGTCGTCAACGGCGGTCAGTGAGTTCGGCCCACTGCCCGGGAGCGTCGCCTGTGATCCGCCATCTGGTCCTCTTCAAGCTCAACGACGGCGTCAGCCGGGACGAACCGCGTGTCGTCGAGGGCGTCCGGGCCTTCCGCGCGCTGGGTGAGCAGATCCCCGAGCTGACGTTCTGGGAGTGCGACTGGAACATCACCGACCGGCCGATCGCCTACGACTTCGCGATCAACTCGGCGGTCGAGGACACCGATGCGCTGAAGCGGTACATCGAGCACCCCGCGCACCAGGCGGGTGTCGCCCTGTGGCGGGAGTTCGCCACGTGGGTGATCGCCGACTACGAATTCTGAGCAGCGCGCACCACCGAAAGGCCCCTCACCGGAACGGTGAGGGGCCTTTCCACGTCTTGTGCCCCAACTTGCCCTTCAACACGTAGTTATGCGGTGCTTGCACACAGTGCACATGTCTTGTGATGCTATGACCGCTTTTGACCGATGAGTTGACGGAAACAGAGGTGGGGTTGACCGTGCCGGCCAGTACTGCGCCTCAAGAAGCACCGCAAGCGCCGCAGGCGCCGCAAGCACCGGCCGTACCGGCCGTACCGCCTGCGCCGGCCGCGCCCGCCGAGCAGACCACCACCCCGGCCGCGCCCCCCGCGCCCCCCGCTTCGACCGCGAAGAGCCGCGGAGCCGACACCCGGGCCCTCACCCAGGTCCTCTTCGGCCAGCTCAAGGACCTGCTGCCGGGCAGCCCCGAGCACTCCCGGGTGCGCGGCGCCCTGATCGAGGCCAACCTGCCGCTGGTGCGCTACGCCGCGGCCCGCTTCCGCAGCCGCAACGAGCCGATGGAGGACGTCGTCCAGGTCGGCACGATCGGCCTCATCAACGCCATCGACCGGTTCGACCCGGACCGCGGGGTGCAGTTCCCGACCTTCGCCATGCCGACCGTCGTCGGCGAGATCAAGCGGTACTTCCGCGACAACGTGCGGACCGTGCACGTGCCGCGCCGACTGCACGAGCTGTGGGTGCAGGTGAACGCCGCGAGCGAGGACCTGACCACGGCCTTCGGACGCTCCCCCACGACCGCCGAGATCGCCGAGCGGCTGCGCATCGGCGAGGACGAGGTGCTCGCCTGCATCGAGGCCGGACGCTCGTACCACGCGACCTCCCTGGAAGCCGCGCAGGAGGGCGACGGGATGCCGGGCCTGCTCGACCGGCTCGGCTACGAGGACCCCGAACTCGACGGAGTCGAGCACCGCGACCTCGTCCGCCACCTGCTCGTACAACTGCCCGAGCGCGAGCAGCGCATCCTGCTCCTCAGGTACTACAGCAACTTGACGCAGTCTCAGATCAGCGCCGAACTGGGCGTCTCGCAGATGCACGTGTCAAGGCTCCTCGCCCGCAGCTTCGCCCGACTTCGATCCGCAAACAGGATCGAGGCGTAGCTGAAACGGGTAGACCGGATCGAGTGACCCCTTCCCGACGGAAACGCGGCCACCTCCGGCCACACCCCCTGCTTCCTGCGCGGATTCGCCCCATCCATGTCGACATGTCACTACAGCGTGTTGCCGACATGTGACATTCTGCTGGAACCGCGTTTGGCGCAGCCTCACGTCCGGTATTCAGGTGGAGGCTGCGCTCCTACCTGACGGGAGCGCCCGCCGCGACCGTCCGCGACCTCAAGGGGGTGGCATGTCCGCAGACCAGGGCAGCTCGAAGGTGCTCACGCTCTCGCCCGACACGCCTGTTCCTGTCCCGGCTCAGGCCCCCGCGACCCCCGAGGTCGTCCAGGGGACGTCCGGGTCCATCGACACCCGCACCCTGTCCCGCTCCCTGTTCCTGCGCCTTGCCGCGCTCGACGAGCAGAGCCCGGAGCGCGCCTATGTGCGCGACACCCTCATCGAGCTGAACCTCCCGCTCGTGCGCTACGCGGCAGCCCGCTTCCGCAGCCGGAACGAGCCGATGGAGGACATCGTCCAGGTCGGCACGATCGGTCTGATCAAGGCGATCGACCGGTTCGACTGCGAGCGCGGCGTGGAGTTCCCGACGTTCGCGATGCCGACCGTCGTCGGCGAGATCAAGCGGTTCTTCCGGGACACGTCCTGGTCCGTGCGGGTGCCGCGGCGCCTCCAGGAGCTGCGGCTCGCGCTGACGAAGGCGAGCGACGAGCTGGCCCAGAAGCTGGACCGCTCGCCGACCGTCCCCGAGCTCGCCGTGGCGCTGGGCGTCTCGGAGGAGGACGTGGTCGACGGCCTGGCCGTGGGGAACGCGTACACGGCGTCCTCCCTCGACTCCCCGGCCCCCGAGGACGACGGCGGCGAGGGCTCGCTCGCGGACCGGCTCGGTTACGAGGACACCGCCCTGGAGGGCGTCGAGTACCGGGAGTCGCTCAAGCCGCTGCTGGCCAAGCTGCCGCCGCGCGAGCGCCGGATCATCATGCTCCGGTTCTTTGCGAACATGACGCAGTCGCAGATCGGCGAAGAGGTCGGCATCTCGCAGATGCATGTCTCCCGGCTGCTCACCCGCACCCTGGCGCAGCTCCGCGAGGGTCTGATCGCGGACTGACCCGCCCACCTGCCGGACCTTCGGCGCGGGCCACCCCACCGGACGGGGGGCCCGCGCCGCCGCATGTGTGCCGTATGTGCCCTGCGGGGTTCCTAATTGACGGTCCGTCAGACACACTGGCGCGATGCTGCGGGCTTGGACACGTGGACGTAGAGGACGTAGGGGCATCGCCGTGGGGGCCGCTTCGGCGGCCGTCGTGTGTCTCGGCGGGACGGCCGTCGTGGCGCTCGGGGGCGACGACGGGCCGGCCGCCTACGTGGCCGTGGGCGCGGCCGGCGGCACCCCGTCGGAGCCGGGCGGCGGCGTCGCGCCCACCGGCAAGGTGGAGCTGGTCCCCCTGGACTCGGCGGAGCCGGGCGACGGCGGGGCAGCCGGCGAGGGCGGCGGCGGGGCCGCGGGCGAGGCCACGGACGGTTCCGGGGGCGACGGCAGCGGCACCGGCGACGGTGGCGGCGGGGTCCCGGTGGACGGCTCCGGACCCGGCGGCAGCGGGAGCGCGGACCCGGACGGCGCCTCGGACGGGCCGCCGTCGTCCACGGGCTCCGGCGACACCAACTCACCGGGCAGGCCGTCGAGTTCGGCCCCCGCTCAGAAGCCCGGCACCGGCTCCCCGTCCCCCGCCGGACCGGCCGCCCTCAAGGTGGGCGACCCGGAACTGAAGGACACGGACAAGCGCTGGTGTCAGGACGTGACGCTGACGCTGCACAACTCCGGTGGCAGCGCGGTCCGTTCGGGCACGGTCACCTTCGGGACGCACGTCATCGGCGCCCTCGGGATCGACTGGGCGACCGTGAAGTCCACCGAGAAGCTCCCCGTACCGATCGGCGCGGGAGAGAAGAAGGAGAAGACCTGGACGGTGTGCGTCGACTCCTGGCGCGTGCCGCTCGGGATGCACCTGGAGACGCGGGACGTCGACGTCGACTGGAAGTGACGCCCCACGCCACCGTTCAACTGGTCGTGCGCGGAAGCTACTTGAGCGCCAGCCAGGCCACCGCCGCGATCACGACGACCGCGACCACGATGCCGATGACCAGGCCCGCACCGGGACCGGACTTCGCCGGAGCCGCCTGCGCGCGCGGGGTGGGGGTGCCGCCCTCGTCGACGAAGGCGCGGAACATCTGGGTGCTGCCCGCGGGGTCGTAGTTGCCTTCGGGGTTCGGGCCCTGGGGGTTGTGTGCCATGGCCCAGGACCCTAGCGAATCGGCGCCACAGGCGCCACAGTCCGCCCACAGGGCACTTGAGCTGCGACTTTACCCCTTTACACCTGCACTTTGCCGTGATTTTAGGGTCGAACGTCCCTTTTAGTTTGCCTGCGGCAACCAACTGCTTCTATCGTTGCCCTAAGCAACAAAATATAAAGCTTTGGTCAGGAGGTGCCGTGGCCACCCAACGTCACTACGACGAGCTGGCGCGACAGCTCAGCGCCTTCGGCGCGATCAAGAGAGACATGGCGCGGATCCTGCCGCACGACTGCCCGACCGGTTCGGCCGCCGTACTCACGCTGCTCAAGCGGTACGGCGACATGCGCATGAGCAAGATCGCCGAACTGCTCGCCGTCGACGTGTCGGTGGCCAGCCGGCACGTCGCGCACGTCGCGGACCGCGGCTGGATCGAGCGCCACCCCGACCCCGCCGACAAGCGGTCGCGCATCCTCAGCCTCACCGACAAGGGCTGGAAGCAGCTCGACGTGCTCAACGAGCGCTCGACGCAACTGCTCGCCGACCGGCTGAGCGACTGGTCCGACGACGAGGTCAACCAGTTGATCGCCCTCATGACGCGGCTGCGCGACAGCTTCGGTGACTGCCGAACGACCACCCGTACACCCGCATAAGACGTAAGAAAAGGAATCCCATGGCAACATCCACACCGACCGGTGTGCGGGGCAGCCATGCCAAGCATTCAGGCGCCGCCCCCGACACCGGCGCAACCATGACGCACCGACAGATCATGGAGGCCCTGTCCGGGCTGCTGCTCGGCATGTTCGTCGCGATCCTGTCGTCGACGATCGTCACCAATGCTCTGCCCGAGATCGTCGGCGACCTCGGTGGCGGCCAGTCCGCCTACACCTGGGTCGTCACCGCCTCGCTGCTCGCGATGACCGCGACCACCCCGCTGTGGGGCAAGCTCGCCGACATCTTCAGCAAGAAGGCGCTCGTCCAGATAGCCCTCATCGTCTACGTGGGCGGTTCGGTCGTCGCGGGTCTCTCGCAGAGCCCCAGCATGCTGATCGCCTGCCGTGTGGTCCAGGGCATCGGCGTCGGCGGTCTGTCCGCCCTCGCCCAGATCGTGATGGCCGCGATGATCTCCCCGCGCGAGCGGGGCCGTTACTCCGGCTACCTCGGCGCGACCTTCGCCGTCGCCACCGTCGGCGGCCCGCTGCTCGGCGGTGTCATCACGGACACCTCGTGGCTGGGCTGGCGCTGGTGCTTCTACGTCGGCGTCCCCTTCGCGATCATCGCGCTCATCGTCCTGCAGAAGACGCTGAAGCTCCCCGTGGTCAAGCGGGACAACGTGAAGGTCGACTGGGCCGGTGCCTTCTTCATCACCGCCGCCGTCTGCACCCTGCTCCTGTGGGTGACCTTCGCCGACGACAAGTACTCCTGGCTGTCGTGGCAGACCGGCGCGATGGTGGGCGGCGCGGCCGTGCTCGCCCTGATCTTCATCCTCGTGGAGACCCGGGCCGCCGAGCCGATCATCCCGCTGCGGCTCTTCCGCAACCGCACCATCACGCTCGCCTCGATCGCCTCGCTCTTCGTGGGTGTCGCGATGTTCGCGGGCACCGTGTTCTTCTCGCAGTACTTCCAGCTGGCACGCGGCAAGTCGCCGACGATGTCCGGTGTCATGACGATCCCGATGATCGGCGGCCTGTTCATCTCGTCGACCGTCGCGGGCCAGGTCATCACCAAGACCGGCAAGTGGAAGGCGTGGCTGGTCTCCGGCGGCGTGCTCATCACGGCGGGCCTCGGCCTGCTCAGCACGATCCGCTACGACACCCCGTACTGGCACGTCGCGGTCTTCATGGCCCTGATGGGCCTCGGCGTCGGCATGATGATGCAGAACCTCGTGCTCTGCACCCAGAACCAGGTCGACCCGCAGGACATCGGCTCGGCCAGCTCCACGGTCACCTTCTTCCGCTCCCTCGGTGGTGCGATGGGTGTCTCGGCGCTCGGTTCGATCATGGCCACGCGCATCACGCACTACGTCAAGGAAGGTCTCGCCGACCTCGGCCCGCAGGGCGCTGCCCTCGGCCACGGCGGGACCGGTGGCGGCGCCATCCCGGACCTGGACAAGCTCCCCGCGCCGCTGCGCACCATCATGGAGAGCGCCTACGGGCACGGCATCGCCGACGTCTTCCTGATCGCCGCGCCGATCGCGCTGCTCGCCCTCATCGCCACGCTGTTCATCAAGGAGGTCCCGCTGCGTACGTCCGGCGGCCTGGACCAGGCCAAGGAGACCGAGGCGGCCGCTGCCGCCGCCCCGGCCGGCGTCACCGCCACCCCGGCGGCCGAGCCGGAGAAGGTGCCGAGCCTGGTCGGTGCGGACGAGCCCGCCGCGGACAACCAGACCCAGCGTCTGACGGCCGTCGCCGCGACCCCGGGCAACGTCCCGGCGCAGTCGGCCGTCGGCGGCACCCCGGTGCACGGTTTCGTCCGCGGCGCCGAGTCCGCCCCGGTCCCGCGGGCCGCGATCACGCTGATCTCCCTCGGGGGACGGCAGCTGGGCCGCGCGGTGGCCCAGGGCGACGGCTCGTACACGGTCGACGCCCCCGGCACCGGCTCCTACGTCCTGATCGCCTCGGCCGACGGCTACCAGCCGCAGGCCTCCACGGTGGTCGTCGGCGACGCCGCGGTCACCTACGACATCCTGCTCAGCGGTACGAGCGGGCTGAGCGGTGTGGTCAAGGCCGCCGAGACCAAGGCGCCGGTCACCGGTGCCATGGTGATCGTGACCGACGTGCGCGGCGACGTGCTCGCCACCGGGCTCTCCGGCGAGGAGGGCGAGTTCACCTTCGCCGAGCTGGTGCCCGGGCCGGTGACCATCGCGGTGAACGCCGCGGGCCACCGTCCGCTGGCGCTGCCCGTCGAGGTCGGCGGCACGGGGGTCACCCGGGTCGAGATCGAGCTGAACTCCGGCTCCCAGGTGCAGGGCACCGTGCGGGCGGCCGGCCGGACGCTGAACGACGCACGGGTCACGCTGATCGACGCCGCGGGCAACGTGGTCGCCACCTCGACCACCGGTGAGGACGGCGCGTACGCCTTCACCGACCTGGACGGCGGCGAGTACACGGTGATCGCGACCGGCTACCCGCCGGTGGCCACGCACCTCACCGTGCAGGGCAGTGGCGTCGACGGCCACGACATCGAACTCGCCCACCCCGGCGAGTAGCTGAGACCCCGGGCCACCTGAAGGACGGCGCGCGCTTCGAGCGGAGACGCGCGCCGGACCGGCCCGGTTGTGGGAAAGGGGCCCCGGACCCGGTGGCGTCGTTAACGGCAGGGGACGGCCGGAGACGTCACGGGCCGGGGCCCGTTCGCGTTCGGGACATGACCAACTCCCTTACGTACGTGAGAACTTGAGCTAGGAGATGTGAACGATGGGACTCAGTGCGCGGATCCGTACGCGGGACGGGTGGGCTCTGCCGCACGCCGTCGTCACGGTGACCGACATGACCGGTGCGCAGGTGCTGCGGGCCGAGGCCGACGACGAGGGGGCCGTGCACGACGCGACCCCGCTCACCCCCGGCCCGTACACCGTGATCGTGACGGCCGTGGGCTACTCCCCGGCGGCGTCCACCGCGCTCGTCACGGCGACCGGCCGCGCCGAGGTCGGCTCCGTGGTGCTGGCCCGGCAGGGCGGCGCCGAACTGCCGCCGCCCGGCCCCTGGACGGTCGACCCGGCGCACTCCGCGGTCGCGGCGACGGCGCAGCACCTGGGCATCACCTCGGTGCACGGCCGGTTCACCGACTTCAGCGCGCGGGTGGACATCGCCCAGGACGTGGAGAAGTCCCGCGTCGAGGCGGTCATCCGGGCGGCGTCCATCGACACCGGCAACGGCATGCGCGACGGCCACCTGAAGTCCCCGGACTTCCTGGACGTCGAGACGTACCCGGAGATCACCTACCGCTCGACGGGGCTCTCCCCGGCCGGCTCCGACCGCTGGACGGTGCACGGCGAGCTCACCATGCACGGCGTCGCCCGCCAGGTCGACCTCGACCTGAGCTACCTGGGCACCGGCGCCGACCCGTGGGGCGGCACCCGCGCCGCGTTCAAGGCGACGGCCGAGCTGAAGCGCGAGGACTTCGCGATGAACTACAACCAGGTCGTGCAGGCCGGCATCGCGGCGATCGGCGCGACGCTCAGGGTCGAGCTCGACATCCAGGCCGTCCAGGGCGACGCCCTGCCGCAGGCCTGACCGGCCGCGCCGTCGTCGGTCGCGCCGGAGTCGGCCCCGCCGGAGTCAGTCGCGGGCCCGCTCGGTGAAGCGGCCCGCGTCCGGCGGGGCGCCGCCGACCGCCGTCACCAGTTGGACGCACAGGGCGCGCAGTTTGACGTTCGCGTCCTGGGAGCGGCGGCGCAGCAGTTCGAGGGCCTTGTGCGCGTCGCAGCGGTGCGTGGCCATCAGGATGCCGATGGCCTGGTCGATGACGCTGCGCGAGAGCATCGCGGCCCGCAGGTCGAGGCCCGCCTCCCGGTCGTGTTCCATGCGCAGCGCCACCGCGACCGCCCCGGATGCCTGCGCGGCCAGTTCCCTGGCCGTCCCGCGGTGGCCGTGGAAGGCGCCGGGGCCGCGGGCGTAGAAGTTGAGGGCGCCGTACGCGCCGTGGTTCAGGGTGAGCGGGACGGCGAGCAGGGAGCGCACCCCGCGCTCCCGCGCCGCGGCCGGGAAGGGCGCCCAGCGCGGCTCCGTCGCCAGGTCGGGCGCGTGCTGTTCGACGCGTTCGCGGGCCGCGGCCAGGCAGGGCCCGGTGTCGGCCGCGTACTGCACCTCGTCGAGCCCGCTGACCAGCAGGTCGCTGCTGGCGACGGTGTGCAGCCGGTCGGCGCGGCCGAGCGTGACGCTGCAGGCCCCGGGCCGCACGACGTGGCCGGCCCGTTCGCTGAGTTCCTGGAGGAATCCGCCGAGGCCGTCGCTCTCGGCCAGGGCCTGGTAGAGCCCGGCGGCGTCCATGGCGGACACCGGGGCGGCGCGATCCGGCGGGGGCACGGCGGGACTGTTCATCGCCACCGGGTGTCCACGGATCGGCCGCTCACTCGCCGCTGCCCTCGGCTGCTGTGTCCACGTACCGCTGGGCCAGGTCCCGGAGTTTGAGGTTCTCCCGCTGCGAGGCCCGCACGAGCAGCGCGAACGCGTCGGCCGCGTCGACGTCGTGGTGGGCCATGACCAGCCCGGTGGCCTGCCCGATCAGGTCGCGGGTGCGCATCGCCTCCGTGAGCTGTTCCTGGACGGTGGCGGATTCGTGGGCGAGGGAGATGTGCGCGGCGAGCAGCCGGCCGACGCGCAGGCTCGTGCTGTCGAGCCCGGCCGGTTTGCGGCTCCACAGGGCGAGGACGGTGAGGCGGCGGCGGTCGGCCCGCAGCCGCAGGGCGAGCAGGGAGCGGACGCCGAGCGGGGCGAGGCCGCGCCCGGCGACGTCCTCCGCGGTGGTGTCGGCGATTCCGGCGACGGGGCTGCTCCAGAGCTGCTCCCACAGCGCGCGGTAGGCGTCGGTGTCGGCCAACTGCTGTACTTCCTGGGCCACTTCGTCGCTGGAGGCCAGGGTCTGCGGGCGCTGGTCGCGTCCGACGGTGACGATGCCCGCGTGGTCGGTGCCGGGCACGAGGTGCACGGCGAGCCGTACGGCGGTGCGCAGGATGGCGCGGGAGCCGCCCGCCTCGTGGAGCTGGCGGGCCGCGACGGTCAGTGCTTCGGCCAGCCGGAAATCGGCAGCGGAGTAGGACACTTCGGGAGAACTCAAAAGAAACACCACGAACCTCTTCAGCGCGCATGACCGACCGGCCATACGCGGGGAGAGCTCCGCAGCACATTCCCGACTGCGAGCGCAGGACATACGCACTCTATCCGGTTTCCATGAGCCCACGCCGAGTTGGTCCGGACAGCGGAGAACGACCCGCGATCAGTGATGGAATGGGCGACCGGGTCAGGAAGCGGCTCGTCGTCCACCGACCGACCACTAGCGGTCTGGCAGGTGAGCCCTGTGCCCACGCCCACACCCATCCACCTGGCTTCCATCGACATCGCCCACCACACCCTGATCGCCTTCCCCGACGAGATCGACCTGAGCAACGCGGCGCCGTTGCTGGCCGAGGCGCGGGCCGTGGCGGATCTGCACGCCGACGGCGCCCGGGACTTCATCATCGACCTGACCGACACCCGCTTCCTGGACTCCCAGGGGGTACGGCTCCTGCTGGACCTGCGCCGCTATCTGGCGGACCGGTACGGCTCCTCGCTCCGGGTGTCCGCGCCACGGACGGGGGTCGCGAGCCGGGTCCTCACGCTGACCCAGCTGCGCCGGGACGTGCCGGTCCACGACAATCTCCTCGAGGCGCTGCTGGCCCGGGAACCATGACCGCGGCGGGCGGCGGCATAGGCTGGCGCCATGGCTCCGAACATCGCGACCAACACCCGTGTGCCCCTGGACGAGTTGCTCGACTTCGTACGCCCCCGTCACCGTGCCCTCCTGATCACCGCCCGCGCCGACGGCTCCCCGCAGGCCTCCCCGCTGACCTGCGGGGTCGACGACTCCGGCCGGATCGTCGTGTCCACCTACCCGGAGCGGGCCAAGACCCGCAACGCCAAGCGGAACCCGCGCGTGAGCGTGCTCGTGCTCAGCGACGACTGGAACGGGCCGTGGGTCCAGATCGACGGCACGGCGGAGGTCATCGACTCCCCCGAATCGGTCGAGCCCCTGGTGGAGTACTTCCGCAACATCTCGGGCGAGCACCCGGACTGGGACGAGTACCGGGAGGCGATGGTCAAGCAGGGCAAGTCGATCATCCGCGTCACGCCCGACAAGTGGGGCCCGATCGCCACCGGCGGCTTCCCCGCGCGGCTGGCCGAGGGCTAGGGTCCGTCCACCTGGGCGGCGCCCTGGGCGCGCTCCTGCGCCACCAGGGCCTCGATGCCCGCGACCTGCAGATCGAGCGCGACCTGGAAGTCCAGGTCGCGCATCTGCTCCACGGTGCCGCCCTCCTCCATCGCCTCCATCATCCGCTCGGCGTGCTTGAAGTCCTCCGCCATCTCGGGGGGCGCGCTGAACGCGGACATCGCCTCGTGGAAGTACTCGTCCTGCGTCATGCCGGCCTCGGTGCACCGCTGGACGAAGTGGCCCTCGATGGTGCTGTATCCGTAGACGAACTGGAAGACGGACGCGATGGCGCCGCGCTGCCGGGGCAGCGAGAGGCCGGTGCGGGCGATGACCTGCTGCACCGCGCGCGAGAACAGCAGCGAGTTCGGACCGACGTTGAGGAAGTTGCCGGTCAGCGTCGAGGTCCACGGGTGGCGGACGATCAGCGCCCGGTACTGGGCGGCCAGTTCCCGCAGCTGATCGCGCCAGTCCGCGCGGTCCGCGTCCGGCCCGTCGGCCACGACCGGGAACCGGGGCTCGCCGAAGACCCGGTCGAGGGCCAGTTCCAGCAGGTCGTCCTTGGTGTCGACGTACCAGTACACGGACATCGCGGTGACGCCCAGCTCACCGGCGAGGCGCCGCATGGAGAACTTGGCGAGGCCCTCCGCGTCGAGCAGCCGCACGGTGGCGTCGGTGATCCGGTCGCGGTCGAGCCCGCTGGGCTGCTCGCTGCGCCGACTGCGCGGCGCCTTGGCCTCGGAACCCTCCAGCCAGACACTCATCCGCGCTGCCTTCGCCATGGCGCACCTTCCCAGGAGTCGTCGTACGCGGGCGGGCCGGGAACCCAGCGGAATCCAGCGGTCCGCCCGCCACCGATGCTATGCCGCTGAGTCTGCCCGCTCGGCCCTGCGCAGCAACGCAGCGGCCAGCAGACCGCCGACGAGCACGGCGAGGGAACCGACCAGCTGGCTGGTCTCCAGGCCCGAGGCGAACGCGTCCGCGATCCGGGCCTTCTCCCCCGCCGAGTCGGCGGCGGCCAGCGCGGCCGGGAGCGAGGCCGCGGCGACCGGGACGAGCGCGGTGAACCGGGCGTTGAGGACGGCGCCGAGCACGGCCACCCCGAGTCCGTTGCCGAACTCCGCCAGGGTCCCGTTGACACCCGCGCCCACACCCGCCTTCTCCGGCGGGATCGCGCTCATGATGGCGTTGGCCATGGCCGGCATGGCGAGGGCGATGCCGACACCCATCACGATCAGGCCGAACAGCATTCCGCCGTAACCGTCCCCGCCGAGCACGGCGATCGCCGCGAGCCCCGCCGCCAGGCAGCTCATGCCGGCGGCGATGGTCACCGGGGTGCCGACCTTGGCGAGGAGCCGGGCGCCGACGCCCGTGAGGTTCAGGCCGACGATGGTCAGCGCCAGCGGCGCCGTGCGCAGCCCCGCCTCCAACGGCTCGTAGCCGAGCACGAACTGGAGGTGCTGGGTGAGCAGGAAGAGGGAGCCGCCCATGCCGAACGCGACGAGGATCGCCCCGGCGACCGCGCCCGTGAACTTCTGGTTGCGGAAGAAGTGCATGTCCAGCATCGGGTACGGGATGCGCAGCTCCCACGTCACGAACGCGGCCATGACGACGAGCCCGATCGCGGCCGAGGTGAGGGTCGTCTCGGAGGTCCAGCCCTTGTCCGGGCCGTTGATGATCGCGTAGACGACCCCGGTCATGCCGACCGTGGAGAGCAGGGCGCCGAGCAGGTCGGGGCGGTCGCCGCGCGGGTTCTTGGACTCGGGGACCAGCGCCAGGACGGCGATCAGGCCGATGACCGCGACCGGGATGTTGATGAGGAAGATCGCGCCCCACCAGAAGTGGTCCAGCATGAAGCCGCCGAGCAGCGGGCCGACGGCGAACCCGAGCGAGTTCACGGTCGCCCACAGGCCGATCGCCTTCACGCGCTCGGCCTCGTCGAAGATCTGCACGACGACGGCGAGGGTCGTGGTCATCAGCAGCGCGCCGCCGACGCCCATGCCGGCCCGCGCGGCGATCAACTGCCCGGTGGAGTCGGCCAGCCCGGCGACCAGCGACCCGACGCCGAACAGCACCAGGCCCGCCGCGAGCATCTTCTTGCGGCCGTACCGGTCGGCGCTGCTGCCCGCGGTGAGCAGCAGTCCGGACTGGACGAGCGAGTAGGCGCTGATCACCCACTGGATGTCGGACGTCGAGGCGCCCAGCTCCCGGGTGAGGGAGGGGATCGCGACGTTCAGGACGGTGTTGTCGAGCAGCACGGTCAGCTGGGCGAGGCAGATGACGCCGAGGATGAGCCAGCGCTGCGGGTGGCCTCCGGCCGCGGAGGGCCCGGACGGATCGGTGGTCTCGGCTGTCGTCTCCGTCATGCGGTCCCCTGTTCTGCTTCTACGGTGTACGACTACGCTTCTCGTACACCGTAAGGGATTACTCGTACGCTGTACAAGGCGATTTTCCGCATACGGTTCCCGGCATGCCGATACGTGTGCGCGTAGCGCCTCAACTCGTCCTGTCCGCAACCCTGTTGAGCCTGGTGGCGTGGGCTCCGCCCGCGTCCGCCGGGGGCTCGGCGGTTCCGCTGCGGATCGCCACGTACAACATCCACGCCGGGTCCGGCATGGACAACGTCTTCGACCTCGACCGGCAGACGGCGGCGCTGCGCGCGCTGCACGCTGACGTGATCGGCCTCCAGGAGGTCGACGTGCACTGGGGCGACCGCAGTCAGGGGCTCGACGTGGCCCGGGAGCTGGCGGACCGGCTCGGGATGCGGGTCTCGTTCGCGCCGATCTACAGCCTCGACCCGGTGACGGCCGGGGCGCCGCGGCGGGAGTACGGGGTGGCGGTGCTGTCCCGGTATCCGATCCGGTCCGCCGTCAACCACGAGATCACCCGGCTGTCCACGCAGGACCCGAACCCGGTGCCGGCGCCCGCGCCCGGCTTCGGCGAGGTGACGCTGAAGGTGCGAGGCGTGCCGGTGCAGGTCTTCGTCACGCACCTCGACTACCGGGCCGATCCGGCGGTCCGTACGGCGCAGGTCGCGGACACCCGGCGGATCATGGCGGCGGAGCGGAACGCCGTCCCGGGTGCGCGGCAGGTCCTCCTCGGCGACTTCAACGCGGAGCGCTCCGCGCCCGAGCTGGCGCCGTTGTGGCAGGAGCTGACGGACGCGGGGCCGTCGGCCGGCGGGTCGTTCCCGGCGGACGTGCCGGTGAAGCGGATCGACTTCGTGGCGGTGGGGGAGGGGATCCGGGCGCGGTCGGCCGAGGTGGTGGCGGAGGCCGCGGCGTCGGACCACCGCCCGGTGGTCGCCGAGGTGGCCGTCTCCCGCCGGTAGACACGGCGCCGCACGGCCTGGACACGGCGAAGGCCGCGGACGTGGCTGCTCGGTCGACGAGCAGCCGCGGCCGCGGCCCTGCTGTGCCCGGAGCCCTCCTAGCTGGGCCGGGTCAGGTCGTAGAACGTGGCGTTCCCGACCGTCACCTTCTTGAAGTGGGCCTCCACCCAGGACGTGATCTTGGCCGAGGTGCCGGAGCTCGACCCGCCCATGCCACCCCCGGAGCCGCTGCCGATGAAGTAGTGGATCCTGCCGTCCTCGACGTACTGCTTGAACTGGGCGAGCGTCGGGGACGGGTCCGTGCCGTTGAAGCCACCGATGGCCATCACCGGCTCTCCGGTGGCCAGTTGGTAGCTCGCCTGGTTCTGCGAGCCGACCGTGGCCGCGACCCAGGTGTAGTCGTCGGCGTTCTCGGCCAGCAGCTTCTCAGCCTTGGAGCTGACCTCGGCGCCGTTGAGCAGACCGCCCATGCCGCCGCCTCCGCCACCGCCGGGGCCGCCTTCGCCCATGCCGCCGGGCATGGTGCCCTGCTGCTGCTTCTGACCGGTGCCTTGGTTCTGGTTCTGATTCTGGTTCTGGTTCTGGTTCTGGTTCTGTCCGGGCATGCCGCCGCCGGGGAAACCGCCGCCCTGCTGGTTGCCGTTGCCGTTCGGTGGCTGGCCCATCTGGCCGCCACCGCCCTGCTGGTTGCCGCCAGGCATTCCGCCGCCCCGGCCCCCGCCACCACCGCCGCCCGGACCGCCGCCGCCCATCATGCTCGCCCCGGAGGGACCCGCCGTGACGATCGACCCGGTGTGCCCGGTGTTCAGCGTGCTGATGGTGTACGCGGTGGGCGCCGCCAGCGAGGCGGCCAGGCCCAACCCGGCCGCGCTCAGCGCCAGTTGACGGCTGAGGCGGCCGGCGAACGCGAGGCCGAGGCCCGCGGCGAGACCGCCGACGAGCACGGCCCAGCGCAGCCACGGCAGGTAGTCCGGCGTCCGCCCGAGGAGCACGTACCCCCACACCGCGGTGACGGCCACCGAGACGCCGAGGGTCGCCGACGCCGTGATCCGCGCCCGCTCCTCCCACAGCACGGTCGCGCCCATGCCGACGAGCGCCGCGATGTAGGGGGCGAGGGCCACCGTGTAGTACTGGTGGAAGATGCCCGCCATGAAGCTGAAGACGAGACCCGTCATCAGCAGCGAGCCGCCCCACGCGAGGAACGCGGCACGCGCCGTGTCGGTCCGCGCCGCCCTCCGGGTCAGCACGACACCGGCGGCGAAGAGGATCAGCGCGGCCGGGATCAGCCAGGAGACCTGGCTGCCGATCTCGGAGTTGAACATCCGGCCGATGCCGGTCTCGCCCCACTGCCCGGTGCCGCCGCCCGCGCCGCCGCCACCGCCGCCGACCGAGCCGGTCTCGTCGCCGCTGATCCGGCCGAGGCCGTTGTAGCCGAAGGTCAGTTCGAGGAACGAGTTGTTCTGGGAGCCGCCGATGTACGGCCTGGACGACGCGGGCCACAGCTCCACGATCGCCACCCACCAGCCGCCCGCGACGACCATCGCGAGCCCGGACAGGGCGAGCTGGCCGAACCGCCTGCGCAGCCGCACCGGCGCGCACACCGCGTAGAGCAGGGCCAGCGGCGGCAGGATCAGGAAGGCCTGGAGCGTCTTCGCCAGGAAGGCGAGACCGACCGCGACGCCCGCCCACACCAGCCACTTCGTCCGCCCGCGCTCCATCGCCCGCAGCACGCAGTACACGGTGACGGTCATGAGGAGGGCGAGCAGCGCGTCCGGGTTGTTGAACCGGAACATCAGCGCGGCGACCGGGACCGTGGCGAACACGGCCATGGTGATCAGGCCCGCGGCGGCGCTGAACCGGCGGCGCACGGCCGCGTACAGCACACCGGCCGTGGCCAGGCCCATCAGCACCTCGGGGACGAGGATCGCCCACGAGTTGAGTCCGAAGAGGCGGACGGACAGCGCCATCGGCCAGAGCGCGGCCGGCGGCTTGTCGACGGTGATGGCGTTCGCCGCGTCGGACGAGCCGAAGAAGAACGCCTTCCAGCTCTCGCTGCCCGCCTGGACGGCCGCCGAGTAGAAGGAGTTGGCGTAGCCGGACGCCGACAGGTTCCAGAGGTAGGCGAGGCCGATGACGAGGAGCAGGCCGAGGAAGGCCGGGCGCACCCAGCGCGCGTCGTCGGGCCGGCCGCGCCAGAGGCGGCGCGGGAACCCGTCCTTGGGCCGGCCGTGGCCCGCCACCGCCCGTGCGGGCGGGGCCGGGGCGTCGGGCGCCGGGGATTCGGTGACGGTCATCGCTGGGTCCTGAGGTCGGGGGAAGGGGAGGCGTGCTGGTCGGGGAAGACCCACGCCCGGAAGAGCAGGAAGCGCAGGACGGTCGCCGCGAGGTTGGCCGCGATGAGCACGGCCAGCTCGGTGGAGTGCGAGGGGGAGCCGGACGCCACGCCGAGGGCGGCGAGCGAGCCGCTGGTGAGGGCCCAGCCGATGCCGAACACGACGATGCCCTGGGCCTGGTGGCGCACGGCCTTGTCCCGGCCGCGCACCCCGAAGGTGAGGCGCCGGTTGGCGGCCGTGTTGGCGATGGCCGACACGAACAGCGCGAGCGCGTTGGCGACCTGCGCCCCGGAGAACGTACGGAAGCCGGAGTACAGCAGGAGGTAGAGCAGCGTCGACAGGCCGCCGACGACGCAGAAGCCGACCAGCTGGCGGGCCAGCCCCTTGGGCACGCCCGCGAGTTGGCGGTCGCGCGGGTCGTCGCCGAACGGCCGGGCGAGCCGGTCGAGGGCCAGCGAGCCGGTCGCGAGCGCCCGCCCCACCCGCCAGACGCCCTTGAGGTCGTCGGTCGCCGTCCTCACGATGTGCACGGTCGAGTCCGGGTCGTCGACCCAGTCGACGGGCACTTCGTGGATGCGGAGCCCGGCCCGCTCGGCGAGCACCAGCATCTCCGTGTCGAAGAACCATCCGGTGTCCTCGACGAGCGGCAGCAGCACCTGCGCGACGTCGCGCCGGATCGCCTTGAAGCCGCACTGGGCGTCGGAGAAGCGGGCCTGGAGCGAGCCGCGCAGGATGAGGTTGTAGGCACGGGAGATGAACTCCCGCTTCGGCCCGCGCACGACCCGCGAGGAGCGGGCGAGCCGCGAGCCGATGGCGAGGTCGGAGTGCCCGGAGATGAGCGGCGCCACCAGTGGCAGCAGTGCGTTCAGATCGGTGGACAGGTCCACGTCCATGTACGCGAGGACCGGCGCGTCGGACGCCGACCAGACGGTGCGCAGGGCCCGCCCGCGGCCCTTCAGCTCCAGCCGGGAGTACGAGACGCCCGGCAGTTCCGAGGTCAGTTCGTGCGCCACCTTCGGGGTGGCGTCGGTGGAGGCGTTGTCCGCGATCGTGATGCGGAAGCGGTAGGGGAAGGTGCGGAGCAGGTGGCGGTGGAGTCTGCGCACGCACGCGCCGAGGTCCTTCTCCTCGTTGTAGACGGGGATGACAACGTCCAGGACCGGCACATCGCCGCTGCCCGCAGGGAGGTGCTCCCGCGCCGGCAGCGCCCCGAACCTCGCGGCGGTGGGGTCGATGCCCGGAGAAGAGTCGGTTCGCATGCCATCGACATTCGCCAACCGCCCTGTTAGCGCTGTGTGGTGAAGCTTTGCCCTGCCTGTGAGTACATGACGGGTTCGTCATGGGCGGGCAGATGCACGGTGAACACCGTCCTGCCGGGCACGGAGTCCATGGTCACGGCGCCGCCGTGGGCGGCCGCGACGGCCTGCACGATGGCGAGCCCGAGCCCGGTCGACCCGGCCTTCCTCGACCGGGACGAGTCGCCGCGCGCGAACCGCTCGAAGACGTGCGGCTGGAGCTCGGCGGGGATGCCGGGCCCGTCGTCCTGCACGTCGAGGCAGACCCAGGGGCCGTGCCGGTGCACGCGGGCGGTGACGGTGGTGCCGGGCGGGGTGTGCGTCCTGGCGTTGGCCAGCAGATTGACGAGGACCTGGTGCAGCCGCGCGGAGTCGGCGAGCGCGGTGGCCGGTTCGTCGGGCAGTTCGAGGCGCCAGCGGTGGTCCTGGTCGGCGGCGCGGGCATCACTGAGCGCGTCGACGACGAGCGGGGACAGATCGGTCGGCTCGTACGACAGCGGCCGTCCGGCGTCCAGCCGGGCCAGCAGCAG
The DNA here is from genome assembly GCF_030766975.1 of Streptomyces sp. KL116D. Taxonomy (NCBI): domain Bacteria; kingdom Bacillati; phylum Actinomycetota; class Actinomycetes; order Kitasatosporales; family Streptomycetaceae; genus Streptomyces; species Streptomyces sp. KL116D. The sequence goes on from NZ_JASERH010000114.1 coordinate 47,167, forward strand.
CAGGTCCTCGACGAGACCCGTCATCCGGTGCGCCTCGGACTCGATCCGGCCGAGGGCGTGCCGGGTGTCGGGGCCGGTCTCCTCCCGGCCGCGCCGGGTCAGCTCGGCGTACCCGCGGATGGAGGCCAGCGGGGTGCGCAGCTCATGACTGGCGTCCGCGACGAACTGCCGCACCCGCGTCTCGCTCTGCTGCCGCGCCTCCAGGGCGCCGTGCACGTGGTCCAGCATCCGGTTGAGCGCGGCCCCGACCTGTCCGACCTCGGTCCGCGGATCGGCCTCGGCGTCCGGGACCCGCTCGTAGAGGGTCACTTCGCCGCTGTGCAGCGGGAGTTCGGAGACGCGGGTGGCGGTGGCGGCTACGCGGCGCAGGGGGCGCAGGGCGACGCCGACCATGACGACTCCCGTCACCCCGGCGGCCAGCAGGCCCGCGCCGGTGACGGAGAGCTCTATGACGATGAGGGTGTTGAGGGTGGATTCGACCTCGGCGGCGGGCAGACCGACGAGCGCCGTGCCGCTGGGGGACGTCTGCACCCGGTAGGTGCCGAGCCCCGGCAGGTCGACGCTGTGCGCCTCGCCGTCCTTGGCGACGGAGGCGAGGGCGTCCCGCTGGGCCTCGGTCAGGTCGGTCCTGCCGGTGGTCGAGTTCTGGTCGCTCCGCTGCGCCTCGGTGACGGTGCTGCCGTCGGACGAGAGCAGCGCACCGACCGTCTCGGGGCCGGACGGCCCACCCAGGAACGCCAGGCCCGGCTCGCGCGGCTGCCGGTTCATGCCCTGCCCGTCGGGGCCTCCGCCCTCGGCCAGCATGGCGATCTGCCGGACCTTCTGGTCCAGCTGCCCGTACAGGTACGTGTGCAGGGCCAGTGTGGTCACGGTGCCGATGACCACGGCCACCAGGGCGATGAGGCCGACGGCGGTCACGACGAGCCTGGTCCGCAGGGTCCGGGGCCGCCCCGGACGGCCCCGGCGCGTCACGAGACCGTCGTGGCGGCCGGCTTGATCAGATAGCCCGCGCCGCGCCGCGTGTGGATCATCGGCTCGCGCCCGGCGTCTATCTTCCGCCGCAGGTAGGAGATGTACAGCTCGACGACGTTGGCCTGCCCGCCGAAGTCGTAGCTCCACACGCGATCCAGGATCTGCGCCTTGCTGAGCACGCGCCGCGGATTGCGCATGAGGAAGCGCAGCAGCTCGAACTCGGTGGCGGTCAGATGGATGTTGGCCCCGCCCCGGGACACCTCGTGGCTGTCCTCGTCGAGCATGAGGTCACCCACGACCAGCACGGACTCGCTGCGCCGGTCGGCCGCCCCGGTCCGCCGGATCAGCCCGCGCAGCCGTGCCACGACCTCCTCCAGGCTGAACGGCTTGGTGACGTAGTCGTCGCCGCCCGCCGTCAGCCCGGCGATCCGGTCCTCGACGGCGTCCTTGGCCGTCAGGAAGAGCACCGGCACGTCCGGCAGCTCACGGCGCAGCCGCCCGAGCACGCTCAGCCCGTCCATGTCGGGCAGCATCATGTCGAGCACGACGGCGTCGGGCCGGAACTCGCGTGCGGTCTGCACGGCTCCGGCCCCGTCGCCGGCGGCCCTGATCTGCCAGCCTTCGTAGCGCAGGGCCATGGACAACAGCTCGGTGATGGACTGCTCGTCGTCCACGACAAGCACCCGGACGGGGCTTCCGTCCGGCCTCAGCAGTTCGGTACGCCCCTGGGGCGAGGTCGCGGTCATGGTGCAACCATGCGGCGACCCTCTGAGAGCACCCTTTCGGCTACCTGTGAAAACCCTGAGAAACGCACAGGCGCCTCTCAGGTACGCCCCAGCAGCAGGTCAGGCCAGCCCGAAGAGCGCCGCGCCGTTCCCGTGGCAGACGGCCCGCACCCACGCGTCGCCCAGCCCGAGCCGCTCGATCGCCTCCAGCTGGTGGACGTAGGGGTACGGAATGTTCGGGAAGTCGCTGCCGAGCAGCACCCGGTCCCCGAGGTCCCGCAGCCGCGCCAGCTCCTCGCGCGGGAAGGGCGCCTGCCGCTCGGAGAAGTCCGTGAACGCCATGGTCGTGTCGAGCCGCACCTCCGGGTACCGCTCGGCGAGATCGAGGAACTCCCCGTACTCGGGCATCCCCAGGTGCGCGACGACGAGCGGCAGCCGCGGATGCCGTGCGAGCACGCGGGCCATCGGCTCGGGCCCGGTGTGCTTGCCCGGCGCCGGCCCCGAACCGCAGTGCGTCACGATGGGCACCCCCGCCTCGGCCAGCGCTCCCCAGACGGGGTCGAGCAGCGGGTCCGCCGGGTCGTACGCCCCGACCTGCACGTGCGCCTTGAAGATCCGCGCACCGTCCTCGATCGCCCGCCGTACGTAGTCGCCGGCGCCCGGCTCGGGGAAGAAGGTGGCGGTGTGCAGACAGTCCGGGGTGCGGGCGGCGAAGTCGGCGGCCCAGCCGTTCAGCCACTCCGCCATCCCCGCCTTGTGCGGATAGAGCATGGAGGTGAAGGCGACGACGCCGAACTCCCGCAGCCGCGCGAGCCGTCGGTCCTCCTCCTCCCGGTACGTGATCGGCCACGGCACGCCGGTGAGCGGCCCGGCGCTGTCGAAGTACGCCCACACCTTGCGCAGCACGCGCTCGGGCATGAAGTGCGTGTGCACGTCGACGAGCCCGGGCAGCCGGTGCCGGGCGAGGAACCCGGCGACGAGCTCCGCCTCGCTCCCGGCGCCGTCTACGCCGGCCCCGCTACGCACGCTCACATCCATGACTCCGCTCGACCTTGGCGACGTGCACGGTGTACCCCGTGTACCAGTCGGCCCGCCCCTGCTTCTGCACGGCCCGGTGCTCGGCGAACGACCGCCACCGCTCGATGGCGTCGAGGTCACGGAAGTACGAGACGGTGATGCCGAGCCCGCCGGGCGTCCGCGCGGACTCGTGCCCGAGGTATCCGGGCATGTCCTTCACCAGCTCGTCCATCCGCTCGGCGGCCTCCCCGTACCCGAGGTCTCCCTCGGTGCGCGTCGAGCTGAACACCACGACGTAGTACGGCAGTTCAAAGGCGGGCAACGGAGCGACAGGCGCTTCCACGTGATCACTCATGTCCCCCACGGTGACCCGCCCCCGACCGCCCTGTCCACCTTCGGCGCCCTTCCTTGCCGTACGGGCAGGGAGACTTGACCCTCCGGTCACCGAGCGCCCCGCCGCGGCCCGGAACCTCAGAACAGTCCGCCCTGCACGGCAGGCACCTCCCGCACCCCGACGTCCGACCCGCGCGCCCCGGCCGGCCCCCGCTCCAGCGGCCACCCGGCCAGCACCCGGGTGTCCACCACGAGCCGCCGCCCGGCCGGCTCGACGAGGTGCAGATCGGGCCCGGCGGCCGCGACGACGGTGCCCGCCACCACGGCACCGGCCGCGAGCCCGTCCACCACCGCGTCCACCCGGTCCACGGCCGCGAGCCCGAACACCTCCCCGTGGTCGACGACCTCGCACGGCAGCCGCTCCAGCGACTCGGGCCACCCGTCGAGCCCGGCGGCGACCCCGTGCGCCCGCACCAGCTCGGTCCCCCGCCCGGCCGTCTCCGGCAGCCCCGCCCGCACGATCCGCTTCCGCTCGTACGGAATCCGGTCCGGCACCCCGAGCGCGACCCGCAGCAGCTCCTCGGCCCGCCGCGCCGCCATCAGCGGCCCCTGCCCCAGCCAGGTGAAACAGACCGCGCCCTGCTCCAGCAGCCGCGCGCTCCCTCTGGCCGCGCCCGTGATCCCCACCTTCACGAGCCCGTCCCCGAACCACGCCAGGTACACGCGGTACGGCCGCGGGTCGTCGGCCATGGTGTCGGCGGCCACGGACCGCGCCCGGTCGATCCCGGCGCATTCCGCGCACTGCGCCCGCGTCCCCCGCTCCGGCACGGCGCCCCACCCCGGACAGGCCGTCCGCCGCCCGCCCCGCCACACCCCGAGACACCGCCGTGGCCCTCCGACGCGCAGGGCCACGTCCTCCCCGAACCGCACCCCGCTCTCCCGCTCCGCCCCCGCCCCGTCCCCCAGCCACCCGAACTCCGGCCCACCCCCACGCCATCGCATCCCGGTGCACCACCACGTCATGAGCCCAGAATGACGCACCCCACTGACAACGCCCGGCTCACCGGAACAGGAACCCGGAACACGAACCCGGAACACGAAGAAGCCCCCGGAGATTCTCCGGGGGCTTCTTCTCTGTGTGCACTCGGCAGGATTCGAACCTGCAACCTTCTGATCCGTAGTCAGATGCTCTATCCGTTAAGCTACGAGTGCTTGTTTTGTTTTCGTCTTCGCTCCCCGGCCTTTCGGCCCGCTCGCGGCGACAGGAAGAACATTACATGACTGCCGCCGCCATGTGAAATCCGTTTGCCTCACCCGTTGTGACCTGCGGAAACGCACCCACAGTCACCGGGGTCCGGCGCGCCCCCGAGGCTCCGCGGACCCCCGGGAAGCAGCGAAGCCCCGGTCCTGGTGGACCGGGGCTTCGGATCTTGCTGCGGAGGCGGAGGGATTTGAACCCTCGATGGGATTTAAGTCCCAAACCGCATTAGCAGTGCGGCGCCATAGACCGGACTAGGCGACGCCTCCAGCACAATCCCCCCACGCGAGCGCGAGTGGATGCGTGCAGATGATGACACAGCTGAGCGCCGTGTCACCAATCGCCCCCCACGGTACTAGGCGGGCAGGCCAGAGAGCAAAGCCGTTGGACAAGGCGCATCGTCGTGGTGGGTGAGCGCGTTAGGCAGGGCATGTTCTTGCGCCGCGTGTCCCCGCACCAGTCCCCGCGTCCGTCCTCCCGCGTACCGGCCCGGCTCCTCCTCACCGCCGCCGCGTCCGTCGCCCTCGCGGCGGCCCTGCCCGGCGGCGCGCACGCCGACACCGGGCCGACGCGGATGCCGCCGTCCCCCTTCGGCGTCCTGGACGGCGTGGCGCCCGACCAGCTGACGGTCAGCGTCACCGACTCGGGGACCGGGAACGACGGGACGGTCGAGCTGGACTGCGCGCCGGTCGGCGGCAGCCACCCCGATCCGGGCGCGGCCTGCGCGAGGCTCGACGAGATCGAGGCGGACGGACGGGATCCGTTCGCGCCCGTGCCGAAAGGGTCCTTCTGCACGATGCAGTACGGGGGCGACGCCACCGCCCACATCACCGGCACCTGGCACGGCCGGCCCGTCGACGCCACGTACCGGCTGAGCGACGGCTGCGAGATCTCGCGGTGGCGGCAACTGGTGCCCGTGCTGCCTGCTACCGCCCCGTGACCCTGGGTCCACCGGGCACACCGTCACGACCGGCCCCGCTCGGGATCCCCACATCCTCTACGTGGGCTCCCTCTCATCCGGCGTCGCGAGCACAACCACTGCCCGTAGACTCCCTCCCGTGACACGCCGCGGGACGCGAGGCAAGATGGCCCGGGCGGTCAGCAAGTCGCGGTAATCAGGAGGGAAGCGTCTCGTGAGCAGCAGGCCATCCCGAGGCGCTGCTCGCCTCGCAGCCATACTCGACGCGCTGCCGGATGCGTTGGTGCTGGTCAACACCAACGGGACCGTCGTCAACGCCAATTCCATCGCCCTGGAAGCCTTCGAGGCGCCGGGCACCGCCCTGGTGGGGCGCGGACTGCTCGATCTGCTGCCGGAGTTCGACTCGCGGCTGATCCCCGGATCCATGCGGCGGCCCGACACCCCGACCGACGAGCGCGGCCGGACGAAGCCGACGCGGATGATCGCCCGCCGCACCGACGGCAGCGAGTTCCCCGTCGAGGTGACCAGCGCGAACCTCGCGGACAGCGCCCGCGACGCCGTCGACCCGTACGGCACCGGCGGCCTCGGCGGCGGTGGTTACAGCGGGTCCGAGCTGCTCATGCTGGTCGTACGCGACCTTTCGGGCACCGTGGACACCGAGGCCGAACTCGCCCGTTCGCAGCGGCAGACCGAGATGATCCTGCGGGCCGCCGCCGAGGGCGTCGTGGGGACCGACACCGACGGGCGGATCGTGCTCGTCAACCCGGCCGCCGCGCAGATCCTGGGGTTCCGTGCCAGCGATCTGGGCGGCCAGGAACTGCACCAGCTCGTGCTGCACTCGCGCGCCGACGGCGAGCCGTTCCCGTACGAGGAGTCGCCGCTCGCCGACACGCTGCGCTCCGGGCGCAAGCACCGGGTGCGCGGGCAGGTCCTGTGGGCCAAGAACGGCGACCGGCTGCCCGTCGACATGACCACGGCGCCGGTGCGCGACGGGGACCAACTGGTCGGCGCCGTCATGACCTTCACCGACCGGCGCCCGTACGACCAGCTGGTCACCGAGCACGCCGAGGAGCTGGCCCGGCGCGACGAGGCCGCCGAACAGGAGCGCGCGGAGCGGGCCGAGGAGCTCGGCCGCGTCCGCGAGGAGCTGACCGCCGAGCTGACGGCGGCCCACGAGCAGCACGCCGAGGAGCTGTCGGCCGAGCGGGAGCGGGGCGCCGCGTTCGCCGAGCGCGAGAAGGACCGCTACGAGGCGCTGGCCGCGCGGCACTCGCAGCTGCTCGCCGTGCTCGGGCAGTCGCTGCGCGGGCCGCTGGACGAGCTGCGGCGCGAACTGGGACAGCTCGCCGCCGACGACGCGGGGCAGTTGTGGCCCGAGGCGAACCAGGTCCTGCACCACCTCTCCGCCGGCTACTCGCGGATCACGACGCTCGTCGACAACGTGCTCGCCTACCAGCTGCTCGACACGGGCGGCGAAGGCCTGACCCGTACGCCGGTGATGCTGGACGCCGTCGTCGCCGCCGGTGTCGACGGGGCCGTGGAGCTGATCGGGCCCGGCCGGGTCCAGTTCGCCGTGCACGCGCCGCCGATCGAGGCCGAGGTGGACGCGGGGCGGCTCGCGACCGCGCTGGCGCACCTGATCGCCGACGTCGCGGGCATCGACGCGACCGGCAACGCGCGGGTGCCCGCCGGCGCCGGGTACGTCGACTCGACCGTCGTGGTGGCCGCCGCGCAGCGCGGCGAGAGCGTGCGCATCGAGGTGCGGGGCCCGTACGCCGGTGGCGATCCGGTGCACGAGCCGATCGTCCAGGGCATCGTGCGGGCGCACGGCGGTGTGCTGCAGACCCACGAGATGCCGGGGATGAGCGGCAGCGCGTACGTGCTGGAGGTGCCGATCGGGAGCGGGGCCGGGGTCGTCGCGGCCGAGGCGTCCCCCGTCGTTCCGGCGCCGTCCGGTCCTGCCGACGACCCGGCCGCGGAGACCGTCGCGGCGAACCTTCCCGAGCAGGCCACCGCGACCTCCGGCGGCGGTCGCCGCCGCGCCCGGCGGGCCTCCGGGCCCTCCGTCGACGCGTTCCTGGAGAGCGGGCTGCCCGGTGACGGGGCGGCT